>CAJFNF010000038.1 GCA_904394215.1 uncultured Faecalibacterium sp. | reverse complement strand
CAGGAGTGGCTCCGCTAACGCTCCGCCACTCCTGCTGAATCCTAATATCCTACACTTGGGGCTTTTTTGTACTGTCCGCACAATATGGGGCGGTTCACAGCCATCCAAGGCTGGGGGTGCTGTGTTGTTCAGAGGGCTTCGCCCCGGGCCAGACGGATGAAAATATCCATCTGGGGGGTGATCCATTTGTCTTTGTGGCAGAACAGCTGGCGGCGCATCACAACCCGGCAGTCGGTGACATCCAAAGGGACGGCCCGGCCCGAAAGGCTGGCCTCCACCATGTACCGGGGCAGGAAGGTGAGGCCCAGCCCCTGCTCCACCAGCCGGCAGAGGAGGGCGGCATCCCCCAGCTCCAGATAGGGCCGGAGGGTCAGTTGGCAGGCGGCCAGCAGCTGCTCCAGGGCTTCCCGGTAGCTCATCCCACGCTCGGTGAGCAGGAACTCCTGCCCGGCCAGGTCGGCCAGGGTCAGCCCCTGGCGCTGGGCCAGGGGATGGCCGGCGGGAGCCAGAAAACAGCAGGGCTCGGGCTGATCCAGAAGCACCCGGTCGGCGGGATGGGTCAAGGGCAGATCCAGGGTATAGGCCAGGTCGGCCCGGTTGGAGGCCAGCATCTCCCGCATTTCCTGGGTGTTGGCGGCCCGGAGGCTCACCTCCACCCGGGGGCACAGGGTGTGGAACTGTTCCAGCAGGGCGGGCATTAGGGCGCTGCACAGGCTGTCGGCGATGGCCACACGGAGGGTGCCCCGGGCCTCGGGGGTGGGCTGCAGGGCTGCCTTGGCCTGCTGGGCGGTGGTCAGCAGGGTGCGGGCATACCGGAGAAAGGTCTGGCCCGCGTCGGTGAGCCGGACCGACTTGCCCACCCGGTCAAACAGGGGCACCCCCAGCTCGTCTTCCAGCAGGGCAATCTGGGTGGAGACCGCCGACTGGGAATAACCCAGCTCCCGGGCGGTGCGGGAAAAACTGTGGAGTTCAGCCACGTGGAGGAAGGTGTTGATGTTCCGCAGTTCCATGGCTCACTCCCTGTCAATCTGGTGGACGGTGAGGACACCGTCCGCCACGGTGAAGTGGACCTCGTACCCGGCAAACTTCATCCCGTACACCCGGTCGGGGTCGTTCTGGTAGGAAGGCCTGGGATCGTTTTCCAGCACCCCCAGCAGCCCTTCCCACTGTTCCGGGGCCAGCCGCGCCTGCAGTTCGGCGGGGCACTCCACCTTCAGGTGATAGGTCTGGGTCTGGGCGGTATAGCCCTGGGCCGCATCAGGGTGGCTGTCCACATAGGGGATATAGGGCTTGATGTCGTAGATGGGGGTGCCGTCCAGCAGGTCGGCCCCTCGCACCAGCAGCACCGGCCCCAGATGGGGGTCATGGGTGACGGCTTCCAGCCGGACGCAGGACAGCCCGATGGGGTTGGGCCGGAAGGGGGACCGGGTGGCAAAGACCCCTACCCGGGTGTTGCCCCCCAGACGGGGCGGCCGGACGGTGGGGGACCACTTGTCCCGGACGGCCCGGGTAAACTGCCACACCAGCCAGATGTGGCTGAACTGTTCCAGCCCCCGGAAGGCGCTGGGGTCCCGGTAGTCCGGCTCAAAGACGATCCGGGCCCGCAGGGCGTCCACCAGGCCGCTCTGGCGGGGAATCCCAAACTTGTCAGCGAAATCGCTCTGGATGTGGGCGATGGGGTGCAGGACAAAGGTATCATCTGCCATAGAGTGCCTCCTTACAGACTGCGGCAAAGGCCCACAGCCTTGCCCTCGATTTGAATTTCGGCCAGCTGGGTGCCGCTGTAGATCATGGGCGGGCAGACGGCAGCATTGTCGGCCAGCAGCATCACGGTGTCACCCTGGCGGTGGAAATGCTTGAGGGTGGCCTCCTCGCCGATCCGGACGGCGGCAATCTCCCCCTGTTCCACCTCGGGCTGGAGCCGGATGCAGACGATGTCCCCGTCCCGGATGGTGGGGGACATACTGTCCCCGTGGCAGGTGAGGGCAAAATCGGCGTGCCACCCGGCGGGGACGCCGATGTAGCGCTCAATGTTCTGCTCTGCCGTGATGGGGGTGCCGCAGGCAATGGAACCCACCAGGGGCACCTGGACCATCTGGGGCAGGGGCTCAAACCCGGCGGGAACCGGGGCGGTTTCCGCTTCCAGGCCCAGCAGCCAGGCGGTGGTGGTTTCCAGGGCGGCTGCAAAGTCGTCCAGCTTGTTTTGGGGGATATCGTTGATCCCTTTTTCGATTTTGGTGATGGAGGATTTGGACCGGTAGCCCATCCGGGCCGCCAATTCCTCCTGGCTCATGCCCAGCTCTTCCCGCCGCTGACGGATACGGACTGACAGAACAGACATGGAAATGCCTCCTTTGATGTAGAGTGGTCCATTTTTTTGCGCCTTCAGTATATCACAAAATTGGATTTAAATCAACTTTCTGGAAAAAATAATCCATAGATGTTGACAATAAATCACCTCTGTGCTACACTACTGAGTAGATGCAAAATCAACTACATACAGCACAAAGGAGGCATAGCATGATTGACCGGGAACGATTGAATCAGAAAGTCCGCAGCAGCGGGTACAAGCGGAAGTATTTGGCACGGGCCATGCGGGTGAGTGACAACACCCTGCGGAACAAATTGTCGGGCAAAACCGACTTCAAGCTGGGGGAAGCCCAGCGTCTGGGGGTACTGCTGGGCCTCAGCCAGGAGGAACAGGTCCGGTGCTTTTGGTACTTAAAGTAGATTTTAAGTCGCTGAAAGGAGGAGAACGCCATGACCACCGAACACCGCAGGCAGTGCCGCAACGCCCTGTGGAACTGGGGGCTGATCGAGCAGCAGCCGGATGTCCGAAACGCCTGCTGGGCCTATGCCATGCAGCAGACAGCCGCCTATTATGAACGGACCGACCCCATCCGGTCCGGCATCATCCGGGAGCGGTACCGCCACCACCTCACCGAGGAACAGGTGGTGGAGCGGCTGCACATTGGCCGCACCACCTATCAGAAAGCAAACAGCGATCTGTTGAGCACCCTGGCGGTGTATGCCGCCCAGATCGGCGCCCTGTCCTGATCCCACAAAAAGCCCCTGCCGCGGCGGTCTGCCGGGCAGGGGCTTATTGCGTGTCAGTTGTTGGTTTGGTCTTTGCTCTTCTTGGGGGTCTCGCAGCGCTGGTGGCAGGAAGCGCAGTTGCCGCCGCAGCCTTCGCCTTTCCAGCCGCCGTTTTTGGAAATCCAGACCACCGCCAGGGCGAACAGGACCACCAGAATCACCAGGGTGATGATTCCGCGTACCGTCAGCATAGGGAAAACCTCTTTTCTTGTGATGTAACACCCCGAACCCAGCACAGAGGGCCCGGGGCTGCTCCTAGTATACACGATTTTGCCCGGCGGGGCAATGCCTCGGATGGAAAATGCCGTGTGCACGTCTGTTTGAAACCGGCTGAAATTTTTTTGCCCCGGAATCAAAAAAAGGCTTGCATTTTGCCAAAAGCCATGCTATAATAAGCCTGTTCCGATTCGGAGGATTAGCTCAGCTGGTTAGAGCACCTGCATCACACGCAGGGGGTCTGGGGTTCGAGTCCCTAATTCTCCACCAGAAAATGTGCCTGGACGCTGTGAAGTGTCCGGGCATTTTTTTGTTTGCGGCAGCGTGCGCCGCGGAGGCCTGCAAAAGCAGCTCGGACGGCCAAATTTGAGGTGACGGATCAATCTCTCAAAAATTTTACCTAGAACTTTCTCTATATATGGAAAAATGTTACAATCATCGTTGATTTTTGAAGGGAATTTTGTTATAGTAAAAACCGCAAAGGCCCTTTGACATACTCTGCGTGAGAAAATGAGAGACGCGAAACAGCCCCGGCTTGGGATGTAGCGTGTCTTTTTTCTTTTGTGGATGGAGCCTGAGCATGTTCCTTGTATGCGCATAGAGTGGGAACGATGTGTAAGGGACTGCAGGTGAATGGCCGCTCCTGCCGTCCTGGAAAGCAGAAAAGGAGAACGAATCATGAGGAAGATCTCGCGTAAAAGTTTCCTGAAAGGTGCTGCAGCAATGGCAGCAAGTACCGTGATCACCCCGGCTCTGGGAGGCTGGACCTGGCCTGACCTGGAGGATTTCAGTCAGTATAAGGGAGATATCGTGCTGCTGCTGAGCAATGATATTCACTCCAATCTGAGCACATCCAAGACCATGAATGCAGACGGCTCCACCCGGGTGCTGGGCGGCGTGGCACGGATGGCAGCTGCCCAGGCAAAGGTACGCCGCAAGGCTTTTGGAAAGTATCTGACCCTGGATGGCGGCGACTATTCCCAGGGCACGCCCTACCAGGACGGCTACCAGAAGGGCTGGGAAATTCTGGCGCTGGCAGACATGCAGGTGGATTACTGCACCCTGGGCAACCATGAATTTGATGTAGGCGACCAGGCCATTGAAAATTCCTGGGTCAACGCACGGAAAAACCGCTGGAATTATGGGGTCTGCCGCAAGCTGCCCCAGCTTCTGGTGTCCAATATGTTCATCAAATACGGCGCCGACGGCAAGGAGATCACCTATACAGACTCCGATATCCAGCCGGACAATCTGAGCACCAACGCCTTTGGCTATGGGGCCTATGCAGAAACCGGCGCCAGGAACTATGCCATCCAGTCTGTGGCAGGGTATAAAGTGGGCCTGTTCGGCCTGATTGGCAAGGAAGCCTACGGCTACTGCAAAAACTCGGATCTGACCCGGATGGACTGCATCAAGGTGGCCAATGTTTATGCCAAATTCCTGAAAGAAGAAAAGGGCTGTGATCTGGTCATCGCCATCAGCCACTGCGGCAACGAGGAAGATTTTGCCACAGCTGAAGCTTCGGAAGGCTATCTGGACGTGATCCAGAATGCCCACGGCCATGTCCGCTATGATCAGCCGCTGGTGAAAAATGGCGTGATCATCATGTCCACCGGGTGCTATGCCCAGAACCTGGGCGTGCTGAGCCTGCAGAAAACCGAGACAGGCTGGACCTGGGTGGAAGGAGAGTCCGGCTGCTATGCGCTGACCGAGGAATACGACTATCAGGACCCCTGGGACCTGTCCCGGGAAGCGCTGGCCTATCGGAACCTGGCAGATCTGATCGACCGCTACGATGCCGACCTGGTGGCGCCGGGAGGCTATTTCTCCAAGCTGGGCCTGGAAGGGGTAACGCCGGATACAGTGGTGATGACAGTTCCCACGGGATACAATTACATCCAGTACGAGGATGGGAAGTCCATTGGCTATACCTACATCCAGTCGCCGGTGACAGCCTTTATCTGCGATTCCTTCAATTATGCGTCCGGTTCCCAGGTGTCCTTTGTGTTTGGCGGCTATGTCCGCTCCGCCCTGTACCAGGGGGACTTTACGGTAGCGGACGCCTTCAATGAGCAGTCCACCGGTGAATCCGCTGTGGATCACAGTGCAGGTTCCAGCCTGATTGTCTGTGATCTGTCCGGCCTGCAGCTGGCGGCCATCTGTGTGTTTGATGCCAAGTGTTCGGGCGTGACCGACCAGGGCACGCCCTACGGCGGTGCCGGCACCCTCCACACAGGCAATTTGCGGTACCGCTACACCATTTCGGGCAAAAAGATCTCCTGCGATGTGTCCAGCATCGAGGTCTATTTCCCGGAAACCGGCACCTGGGAGCCGCTGGACTACCAGAAGGCCTATTCCACGTCGTTTACTTTTGAGTCCTCCCAGAACCTGGTGGGCCTGCTGCCCTCGGTGGTCAAGAGCATCAGCGGCCAGGAGGTCCCCTTTGCGCCCTACGATGAGGCCACCGGCACCTATGCATCGGTTCCGGCGGACAACACCTCGGAGGCGTACTACGCATTCTGGGCGCCCTATTGCTGCGGTAAGGGGCTACTGGAAGGGACCAGCTATGAACTGAAATCCTGGACGGCTCTGTATTACTACGCAGACAGCATGGGCGGAACCCTGTCGGATGCCTACAGCCCCGACAAACTGACCCAGACCCGTCTGCCGGCCTGATAGGCAGCTGGATCTGCCGGGCGAGGAAAATCAAAAAAGCGGATGTGCCTTTGCGGCACATCCGCTTTTGCTTTGTTCATCCCTGGGCCGGGGTGGTGTAGTACTGGGCCTGGGCCATCCAGAGGGCGTAGTATTTGCCGCCCTCATCGGCCAGCAGGGCGTCATGGGTGCCCTGCTGGATCACCTGGCCGTGGTCAAAGACGGTGATCTCGTCGCAGAACTTGCAGGAGGACAGCCGGTGGCTGATGTAGACGGCAGTCTTGTCCCCGGCAATGTCGTTGAACTTGGCGTAGATTTCCGCCTCGGCAATGGGGTCCAGGGCGGCGGTGGGCTCATCCAGGATGATGAAGGGGGCGTTTTTGTACAGGGCCCGGGCGATGGCGATCTTCTGGGCCTCGCCGCCCGACACATCCACGCCGTCGGCGGCAAACTCTTTGTACAGCATGGTATCCAGGCCCTGGGACATTTTGGCCAGCCGGTCCCCGAAGCCGGCATCCACCAGGGCCTGCTGCACTTTGGAACGGTCATAGCTCTGGGAGCCTGCCACGTTGGCCCCCAGCGGCTGGGACAGCAGCTGGAAGTCCTGGAACACCACCGAGAACAGGTTCATGTAGTCCCGGTAGCTGTATTTGCGGATGTTGATGCCGTTCAGCAGGATCTCCCCCTCCTGGGGGTCATACAGCCGGCACAGCAGCTTGATGAAGGTGGTCTTGCCGCTGCCGTTTTCGCCCACCACGGCCATCCGTTCCCCGACCTTGAACTTCATATTCACATGGCGCAGGGCCCAGACGCTGGAGCCGGGATACTTGAAGGAGACATCCCGGAACTCCACCTGGTACTGGCGGTCGGAGCGCTTTTCGGTGGTGAGGCTGCCCTGGTACATCTGGTTGGGAATGTCCAGGAACTGGTAGATGGTCCGCATAAAGGATGCATTGCTCTGGAGCATGCCCACGGCATCCACCAGGGTGAAGATGCTGGTACTCAGGGCAGTGACAGCCCCCACATACTGGGTCACCGAGCCAACGCCAAAGGCGCCGCCCCAGGCTTTCAGGCAGACGAAGAGGTAGACCAGTCCGGTGAGCATGGCGCTGATGGAGGAGCCCAGGGCTACCCACCAGCCCATGGGGCCCCGGCACAGTTTGGCGGCCTTGCCGGAAACACCAAAAATGTCCAGGGCCCTGACCAGATAATGGGAAGCAATTTTTTCCTGGCGGAACATCCGAATGTCCAGGCTGTTTTCCTTTTCATTGGACAGATAGCCAAAGCCGTGGAAAATCCGGTTGGAGAATTTCGCTTCCTCTGCAAGGGAAACCCAGCTCTGTTTGGACTTGCCGGTGCAGATGGGGGCCAGTACGGCCACCAGCATCAGCACCGCCACCAGCAGAGCAATGAAGAGGGGATGATTCAGGACGGTCACCCAGCCCGCAGAGGCGGGCACCGGCAGGGTGAAGAGGCTGACGGTGAGGGCGATGGCCCCCAGGATGCCGGCAATGCCCTTGGCGATCTCCCCGAAGCCTTCCAGCAGTATATTGCAGCCCCAGCTGCCCCACAGCTGATTCTGCCGGATCTGGGACAGCAGGTCGTGGGTCTTGGCGTTGTCCACGTCGGCATAGTCCAGGGACAGCATTTTGTCGGTGAACAGCTTTTCCTTGGCCTGATTATACCGGTCCGAGGCGGCGTTTTTCCAGTGGAGCAGGGCGCCGGTCAGCAAGGTCAGCCCGGCGGTGACTGCCAGGGTGATGGCCACCAGGGGCCAGAGCACTTCGGGCCGGCGGGCCCCCGCCAGCTCGTTGATCAGCCGGGCTGACAGATATACGGTGGCGTAGGGGCTCAGGGCGCTGACGGCGCCATGGAGGCCGGCGGCTGCAAAGGCATCGGGGCAATAGGGCCGCAGATCCCGGTAGGCCCGGTAATGGATGGCAAAGGTTTCCCGCAGTGTGATTTTGTTAGATTTGGATGTCATCCAAATCCCTCCCTTCCTGATAATACCGAGCCTGAATGTCGAACAGTTTGGCGTAGCTGCCGCCTTGGGCAAGCAGTTCCTCATGGGTGCCCTGCTCGGCAATGATGCCGTCCTTTACAAACAAAATCCGGTCACAGAACCGGGTGGAGGCCAGCCGGTGGGAGATGAACACCGAGGACTTGCCGGCGGTCATCTCGTTGTACTTCTGATAGATATCGTTTTCGGCGATGGGGTCCAGGGCGGCGGTGGGCTCATCCAGTACCAGGAAGGCACCGTTTTTGTACAGGGCCCGGGCCAGCATCAGCCGCTGGGTCTGGCCGCCGGAAAACTCCACACCGTCCAGGTAGACGTTTTTCCCGATATGGGTGTCATAGCCCTGGGGCAGGGATTCGATCTTCTCGGTGAGGCCTGCCTTGGCGATGCAATCCTTCACCCGGCCCATGTCGATGTGTTCCACATTCTGGGCCACCGTCTCGGCCACCGTGATGTCCAGAATCGAGCTCTCCTGAAAGACGGTGGAGAACAGGCGGTAATAGTCGGGACGGTTGAAGTCCCGGATATCGGTGCCATTCAGCAGCACCCGGCCCTCGTCGGGGTCATAGAAACCGCAGAGCAGTTTCACCAGGGTGGTTTTGCCGGCGCCGTTGAGGCCCACCACCGCGATCTTTTCCCCGGGGCGGATGGTCAGGTTGATGTCCCGCAGGATGACCCGGTCGGTGCCGGGGTAGCGGAAGGTGACATGGTCCAGCCGCAGCTCATAGGCATTACACTGGGGGATGGGCTGGCCGCCGGTAAAGCGGAAGGGCTCGGGCAGGTGCAGGTATTCCTGGACGCTGGACAGGTCCAGGCTCTCCTGCCGCAGGGTGGAAGCCTGCTGAAGAATGCCGGTGACCCAGGTGGAAAAGCCGCTGAAGGCCGAGAAGTAGAGCAAAAACTGGGAAGCCGGCAGATCCTGGGCAATGGTCAGCTGGATCAGATAGAGGTAGGCGATGCCGTTGCGGGCCAGCGTCAGCAGGGCATCCACGGCGCAGGCGCCGGTGTAAATCCGCTCCCGGCGGTTGATGAAGGCGGCGTACAGCCGCAGGGTGCTCTGGTAGAGGTAGTCCACCCAGTCTTTCAGGCCGAAGATCCGGATGTCCTTGGCCAGGTGGATGGATTCCGCCTTGTCCCGGACATACTGAATTTTCTTTTCGTAGGCGGATTCTTCCTCCCGGTGGAGGAAGCCCCACTCGTTGATCCGGCGGCTGACAAAGAAGCCGGCCGCTGTGGTGAGGGTGACCACCAGAACCAGCAGGGGGTTCAGTCCCGACACCAGGGCCAGATATACCCCGAATCCTGCCAGATTCAGCAGCAGCTGGGTCAGGGTTTCCCAGATGTGTTCTGCGGGATGGGCGTTGGTGGCGCAGGCCTTTTTGGCCTTTTCAAACAGCCTGAGGATGGCCGGGTCCCGGGTGTTGGGGTAGGAAGTGGTGCAGGCTTTGTTGTTGATGGCGCTGATGATATTCATCCGCACATCCACCCGGCTGAACATGGTGTTTTGCTTCACATAGCCCTGCAGGCCGTTCAGCAGGATCAGGGCCAGGGCGAAGCCTCCGATGGTGCCCAGCAGCTGGGCCAGAGGGGCGTGCTGCTCCACCCGGGCCAGCACCATGGGGGCAATCAGCAGCTGGGCCAGATTGAGGGCCAGCGCCAGATCTGCCGAGGCCAGGCAGAGCCAGAGGACGCTTTTGCGGCTGTGCCAGGCCCGGCCCACCATGAACCGGACGTTCTGCCAGACACTGTAGGCCGGCTTTTGTTTTGTTTCTTTCATGTTCTTCACCTCACGCCCACAGTATAGCAAAAGACCCGCCGGAGCGGGCCTTTGGGGGACGAATTGTCATTTTGGGGGGACGAATTGCAAAATTCACACCTGGGGCAGCAGGATCTCGGTGGTAAAGGCCCCGTCCTCGCTGTTGCGGCTGATGTACCCCTCCAGCCGCTCCACAATAGCGTCAATCCGCACCAGGCCGAAGCCGTGGCCCTCCCCCTTGGTGGTGCGGAAGATGCCGCCCACCTTGGCCATCTTTTTCCCGGCGGTGAAGTTGGTGAAGGAGATGTACAGCTGGGTGCCTTTCATATCCATGTACACCCGGATCAGCCGCTGGTCGGCGGGCAGCTGCATGCTGGCGTCGATGGCGTTGTCAAAGAGGTTGCCGATGATGCAGCACAGGTCGATCTCGGAGGTTTTCAGCTTGACCGGGATGTGGGCGTCTGCCGTTACCTGGATGTCCTTGGACCTGGCCAGGGAGATTTTGCTGTTGAGGATGGCGTCGGTCATGGCGTTGCCGGTCTTGATGACGGTGTCCACCGTGTTCAGGTCGGTGTCCAGCAGGTCCAGGTAGTTTTTGATGGCCTCCCAGTCCCCGGCGGCAGCATAGGCCTTCATGGTCTGGATGTGGTTGCGGTAGTCGTGGCGCCAGCCCCGGATCTGCCGGTACATGTTTTCCACTTCCCGGTAGTGGGTCTCGATCAGCTCCTGTTGGTAGGAGGCCAGCTGTTTGTCAATCCGTTTGGATAAAAAGCCCATGGTTCCCTCCCTCTCAATTCATGGCGATGATGGCCCGGTTCACACCTTCATAGGCCCCCCGGGGCAGGTGGATGGATGTGCCGTCCAGCAGGCGGATATCGGTTTTGGTCACCCGGCTGATCTGGGTCAGGTTCACCACCAGGGAACGCCCCACCCGGTAGAACCGGTCATCCAGCTGGGTTTCCAGCTCGGAGAGGGTCATCTTGACGGTGACCTCCTCCCCGGCGTGGAGGGTGACATAATTGCCCATCACCTCGGCGTAGCGGATTTTGTGGACCGGCACCTGGACCATCTCGCCCCCGGTGAGCAGGTGGAGCACCCGCTCGTTTTTGGCGGCCTTTTCGGCCGCCCGGTCCAGCACCGAAAAGAGCTTTTCCTCCCGCACCGGCTTCATCAGGTAGTGGAGGGCCGCCACCTCGTACCCCTCGGCGATGTAGTCGGAAAAGCCGGTGATGAAGACGATCTGCACCGCCTCATTCTGCTTGCGGATTTCCTTGGCCAGGGCTACCCCGTCCATTTCCCCCATTTCCACGTCCAGCAGCAGGACGTCGTAGTCGTTTTCTTCGGCGTAGTGGAACAGAAACTGTTCCGCCGACCCGAAGGCATCCAGATGGACGGTGTGGCCGGCGGCTGCGGCCCACCGCCGGACCAGGGCGTCCAGCAGGGACCGGTCGGCGGCCTCGTCGTCACAGACTGCGATTTTGTAGTGCATCCAGTGACACTCCCTCTTTTGTAGCTTCGTGGTTTATTATACCAGAAAATACCCCGCCCGACAAATGGCGGGGAATGATTGACGGATCAAGGGGAGTATGCTATACTGTCATCAAATGAAGAAGTGCGTTGTCGGAAATAGAGAAAAGCGCAAGGTGGGCTGCAGAGCGGCTCGCGTTGGGCTTTTTCTTTTTGAACAAGCGGAGAGGTGGTCTGGTTTGAACACAGAGCATTTACTGGCGACCCTGAGCAATCAACCCATCATTGCATCTGTCAAAAATGAGGAGGAGCTGGAACTGGCCCTGCAAAGCGATGTAGGGGTCATTTTTTTGCTGTATGGCAGCATCCTTACCATAGCCGAGCTCACCAGCCGGGTCCGCCGGACCGGCAAGCAGGTGTTTGTCCACTTGGACATGGTGGAAGGGCTGGCCCCCAAGGAGGTGGCCTCCGACTTCATCGCCCGGAACACAGAGGCCAACGGCATCATCTCCACCAAGGCCCCGCTGACCCGGCGGGCCAGGGAACTGGGGCTGGTGGCCATCCAGCGGTTTTTCCTGCTGGATTCCAAGGCCATGGCCAGTGTGGAGCAGTTCAACCGCAGTGCCGCCGACGTGGTGGAGGTGCTGCCGGGCCTGATGCCCAAGATCATCAGGCGGGTGGCTGCCATCACCAAACGGCCGGTGATCGCCGGGGGCCTGATCCAGGACAAAGAGGACGTGATCACGGCCCTTTCAGCAGGGGCGGTGGCAGTGTCCTCCACCAATCCCAACGTGTGGGATCTGTAACAGGAATAAAACAAGAAGGCGCCGCCTCCCCATGGGGGAAGCGGCGCCTTTTGGTTTGTGATGAAAGCCTCAGGACTGGTAGTAGACCGCGGTGTTGGCCAGGGTCATGGTGGTCATCAGCAGGGCATTCAGGAAGGCCGGGGTCCATACGTTGCCGGTGCGCTTGTAGAGGGCGCGGGAGAAGCAGGCAGCGATGGCCAGGGTGGGGATCATGCCGAACAGCAGGATGGCCGACAGGGCCTGGGTGGGATGTGCGGCGGTACCGGTGGCAAACAGGGTGATGTACTGGCGGGCGATGAAGATGGTGATGCCGCCTGCGTTGAGCAGGATGGCCACCAGATAGCCCTTGATGCCCTGGAGCTTTTCGGTGTTGGTGTTGATGCAGATGGCCACAGAGCTGACCAGGTAGTAGACAAAGAAGATGGGCAGGTAGTGGACCATGGCGGGGATGAGGGAAGGCTCAAAGGTCTTGAAAGCAAAGACCCAGATCCGGAAGTCGGTGGTGAAGACAGCGTCCACTGCGAACAGGATGGCGTAGCCCACCACAAAGGCAATGGCGGCCACACAGAAGGAGGCCAGGATGCTGATGGGTTTGACCTTCAGGCCATAGGCCGACAGGCCCACGCCCTTGGGGGCTTTGCTGACCAGATAGACCATGCTCATGACCAGGGCACTGATCAGGGTGCAGGCCAGGGTCCAGTAGGCAATCTGGTTGATGGCAGGAGCGGACCAGAAGGGGGTGGTGCTGGCCAGGAAGTTGTGGCTGGCCAGCAGCATCAGGCCGAAGCCTGCGATGGCGGCCACGATGCCGCCGGAGCGGTAGCGGAAGCTGTCCTTGCCCGCTTTGCCGGCCCAGAGGATGGCGGCGATGCCTGCCACCCCAAAGACGGCGCCGGCGTCGGTCAGGATCATCATGGGCTCTGCGGAGGTGCTGCCGTCCATCAGGGCGGGGAAGAAGACGGCGGGCAGCAGGATGCAGCAGAGCATCAGGGCAAAGGTGCCGATCTTGGCAGGCAGGGCGGTGACGCTGGGCTGGGGCTGGAGGACATCCGTCTTGGCCAGCGACAGGAAGGGCAGACGGGTCAGCAGCATGACCAGAGGAACGAACAGCAGCACAAAGCCGGCCAGGGCCACCAGCTCAAAGAACTCCTTCAGCTGCCAGATCTGGTTGTCGGCGGGCAGCAGGTTCAGGCCCTCGTTGTAGCCGGCAAAGGCGGTCTCGTAGAAGTCGATGGCATAGCCCGTGGTGGTCTTGGAAAAGTGGTTCCAGGGGTGGGTCTGATTGGGCTGGTAGACGATCCGCTGGCCGCCGTCCGAGGTCTTGTACCAGACGCCGGCTTCGGGGTTCTCCTGCTCCAGGAAGGTCTTGCCTGCGGTGGTGGACACCCAGTCCTTGCGGATAACGGTGCCCTGGTTGGCGTAATCGTCGGGCAGGAAGAAGAATTCGTCGTAGGTGGCGCAGACCTTGCCGATGGTGCGTCCGCCGCCGGTTGCAGCAGCCACTTCGGGGGTCAGGCCCAGAGCGCTGGTGTACATGTAGTCGGCGCCCTCGGACAGGCCGCAGTAGATCATCCGGATGCCGCTGGTCTCATAGGCGGTCTCGTCCAGATAGAGGGCCATGGCGGTGGAGAAGCCGCCCATGGAATGGCCGGTGACGCCGATGATGCCGTTGCCCTCCTCGTCCTTCAGGACGTAGGGCTGCTGGTACATGTAGTTCACCGCGTCATACAGGGAGGTGGGCCAGAAATCGAAGAACCCGCCGGTGTTTTCCGCATTGGCCTTGGAGTGGCCGTGGTCATACATATCCAAGGCCAGCACCACATAGCCGCGGCGGGACAGTTCGATGGCGTTGGCGTCCTGCATCTCGCTGGAGTTCAGGTAGCCGTGGGTCACCACAACGGTGGGGCGGGGGTCCTCGGCGAAAGCGCCTTTGGGCAGGTACAGCAGGCCGCTGAGGGTGCCTTTTTCGGTGTCAAAGCGGATGCGCTCCACCGAGACGGTGTAGCTGGAGGTGTTGAACATCTGGGCAAAGATGCTGCCGATCAAAATCAGGACCAGGGATACTGCGGCCAGCAGCGCTGGCAGCTTTTTTTTGTTTGACATGGCGATTTTACCTCACTTTCTGATGAAAGATCTCCTCCTGAAAAAGTAATACCTTCACCTCCTGTATCCTGAAATCAGCCGCGGCCCGACGGGCCGTCGGTCGTCGTCAAATGTTGGCCCAGCCCAGGCTCCGGCGGACGGCCTCGTGCCAGTGGAGCATCAGGTCCTCCCGCTGGGAATCATCCATCCTGGGCTCATAGATGATGTCGCACTCCCAGAGCTTTTTGATGTCCTCCAGGTCATTCCAGACCCCCACTGCCAGGCCGGCCAGATAGGCGGCCCCCAGGGCGGTGGTCTCCCGGATGGCGGGGCGGCGGACCTTGCAGCCCAGGATGTCCGCCTGGAACTGCATCAGGAAGTGGTCCCGGCTGGCGCCGCCGTCGGCTTTCAGGGAGAGAAGGTTGAGGCCGGTATCATGCTCCATGGCCTGCACCAGATCCGCCACCTGGTAGGCGATGGACTCCTGGGCGGCCCGGATGATGTGTTCCCGGCGGGTGCCCCGGGTGATGCCCACAAGGATGCCCCGGGCGTACATATCCCAGTTGGGGGCGCCCAGCCCGGTGAAGGCGGGCACCAGATAGACGCCGCCGTTGTCCTTGACCTTCTGGGCGTAGTACTCGGCGTCCCGGCTCTCGTTGAAAAAGCGCATCTCGTCCCGCAGCCACTGGATCACAGCGCCGCCCACAAAGACCGAGCCTTCCAGGGCATACTGGACTTTCCCGTTCAGTTGGATGCCGATGGTGGTGATCAGGCCGTTGTGGCTGACAAAGGGCTTGTCGCCGGTGTTCATCAGCAAGAAGCAGCCGGTGCCGTAGGTGTTTTTGGCCTCGCCGGGTTCAAAGCAGGTCTGCCCAAAGAGGGCGGCCTGCTGGTCACCGGCAATGCCGGCGATGGGAACCTTGACCCCCAGGATCTCGGTGTAGCCGTAAATCTCACTGGAAGAACGGACCTCGGGCAGCATGCAGCGGGGAATCCGCAGGGCTTTCAAAAGGGTGTCGTCCCAGTCCAGCTTGTGGATGTCGTACAGCATGGTGCGGGAGGCGTTGGTGGCATCGGTGACGTGGACCGCGCCGCCGGTGAGCTTCCACAGCAGCCAGGTGTCCACGGTGCCGAACAGCAGCTCGCCCCGCTCGGCCCGCTCCTGGGCCCCTTCCACATGGTCCAGGATCCAGCGGATCTTGGTGGCCGAGAAGTAGGCGTCGGGCAGCAGGCCGGTGGTGGCCTTGATGTGGTCGGTGAGGCCCTGGGCCACCAGCTGGTCCACCAGGCCGGCGGTGCGGCGGCACTGCCAGACGATGGCGTTGTAAATGGGGGCGCCGGTGGCTTTGTCCCAGACGATGGTGGTTTCCCGCTGGTTGGTGATGCCGATGGCCGCCAGGTCGGAGGCCTGGATGCCGCTCTGGGCCACCACTTCCATCATGACGGCGTACTGGGAGGACCAGATTTCCATGGGGTTGTGTTCCACCCAGCCCTCTTTGGGGTAGATCTGGGTGAATTCCTTCTGGCTGACGGCGATGATATTCTGCTGCTGGTCGAACAGGATGGCCCGGGAACTGGTGGTTCCCTGGTCCAGCGAGAGAATGTATTTCGGCATGGTATGTACCTCCTGTTGGCTTGGCTGCAGCTCAGATGTTCTTGGTGGCCACGATGTCCACGCCGGTGCCGCACACATTGGGGATGACCACCTGGCCGATGTGGATGGGGGCGGCCAGGTCCACCCCGTCCAGGGCGGCCACTACATCAAAGATTTTGTCCTTGGGGACGGGGCCGTTGGTTTTCACCGGGCAGCGGGGACGGCTGCCGCCGGTGCACCGGACAGTGGAGGTGACCACCCGGGTGGGGTGGATCAGCTCGGCCTTGCCATAGGCTTCCCCCCGGGGACAGCTGTTGCCGGTGACGGCATAGCCGTTCTCCTCGTCCACCTTCAGGTGACAGCCCTTCGGGCAGGTGATGCAAATCAATTCCTTCATCTCAGTTTGCCTCCCGTATCGAAACTGTCAGGGTGTCGCCGGCCTTGTCCAGCAGCACCCGCGGCAGGGTGATGTGTTCCATTTCGCCGGGGGCCAGATGCTCCCGCTTGAAGGCGGCGATCCGGGTGTCGCCGCTGGTGACCAGGATCTCAGAGTCGCCGCAGATCCGGTTGACCCGGAAGAAGATGCCGCAGCCCTTTTCCACCTGTTCGGGGCGGATGTGCTGGGGCACGGTGTAGGTGACGCCGGGGCCGTTTTTCACCTCGATGACCCGGCCCTCCCGGCTGCCGCCCTGCAGCACATAGGCGGCGGCTGCGGCGCCGGCCTTCTGGCTCTCGGCGGTGACGTAGTCCACCAGGTCGTGGACATGGCAGACGTTGCCGCAGGCAAAGACGCCGGGCATGGAAGTCTCCATGTTCTCATAGACCACGGCCCCTTTGGTGCGGGGGTCGATGGTGATGCCGGCCTGGCTGGTCAGCTCGTTTTCAGGCAGCAGGCCCACAGAAAGCAGCAGGGTGTCGCAGTCAAAGACCATCTCGGTGCCGGGGATGGGCTTGCGGTCGGGACCTACCTCGCTGACCACCACCTGCTCCACCCGGTCTTTGCCCCGGATGTCGGTGACGGTGTGGGACAGGAACAGGGGGATGCCAAAGTCCTGCAGGCACTGGACAATGTTCCGGTTCAGGCCGCTGGAATAGGGCATCACTTCCACGCAGGCCAGCACTTTGGCCCCCTCCAGGGTCATCCGGCGGGCCATAATCAGGCCGATGTCGCCGCTGCCCAGGATCATCACCCGCTTGCCGGGCATATAGCCCTCCACGTTCACATAGCGCTGGGCGGCGCCGGCGGTAAAGACGCCGGCAGGCCGGGTGCCGGGGATGGCGATGGCGCCCCGGGTCCGCTCCCGGCAGCCCATGGCCAGGATGATGGCTTTGGCCTGCTCGATGCAGTAGCCGGTCTCCTTGGCCACCATGTGGACTTCCCGCTCCGGGGTGATCTGGAGCACCATGGTGTCCAGCCGGACCTCCACCCCTGTCTGGGACAGCAGGTCCACAAAGCGGGCGGCGTATTCCGGGCCGCTGAGCTCTTCCTTGAAATACTGCAGGCCGAAGCCGCTGTGGATGCACTGGTTCAGAATGCCTCCCAGCTCCTGATCCCGCTCTACAATCAGAATCTTCCGCAGGCCGCTGTCCCATGCGGAACAGGCTGCTGCCAGGCCTGCAGGGCCGCCGCCGATTACAATCAGATCAAACATGTGCGCCGCCTCCTTTTGTCTCACCGCAGAGCAGCCAGGTGCCCTTTTTGTCCTGCTGGATTTGTTCAGGGTCTACGTTCAGTTCCCGGGCCAGGATTTCCACCACCCGGGGCCCGCAGAAGCCGCCCTGGCAGCGTCCCATGCCGGCGTTGACCCGCCGCTTGACGGCATCCACCGACCGGGGCGGGATGGGACCGTGGAGGGCCTCCAGGATTTCGCCCTCGGTGACCGTCTCGCAGCGGCAGATCACCCGGCCAAAGGCCGGTTCCCGGCGGACCAGCTCGGCCCGCTGCTGGGGGCTCAGTTCCTTGAAGCGGGTGCGGTGGCGCTCACAGAAGAAGTCAGGCCGCGACTCCAGGGCCAGGCCGGCCTTTTCCAGCAGCTGGGCCACATATTCGGCGATGGCCGGGGCCGCCGAGAGGCCGGGGGAGCAGATGCCGGCGGCATCCACCAGGCCGTCCTTTTCCTGGAGGACGAAGTCGCTGGTCTCGGCCGCATGGGCCCGGACGCCGGCAAAGTTCCGGATGGACTGCCCAAAGGCGATGGAAGGCACCGACTTGAGGGCGGTGGTGCGGACAAAGTCCAGCCCACCTGCGGTGGTGGCGGTGTCATCCCCCTCTACAGGGGAGGCGTTGGGGCCCACAATCAGGTTGCCGTGGACGGTGGGGCTCACCAGGACGCCCTTGCCGTTCTGGTTGGGGCACTGGAAGATGGTGTGGGAGACCCGGGTGCCCTCGGACTTGTCCAGCAGGTAGTACTCGCCCCGGCTGGGACGGATGGAGAAGGCGTGGGTGGCGGCCATGTCATGGACTGCGTCCGAAAAGACGCCGGCTGCATTCACCAGATACCGGGCCTGGAAGTCGCCCTGGTTGGTGTGGACCAGCCAGCTGCCCGCCTGCTTTTCGATGCCGGTGACCTGGGTTTCCAGATGGAGGTCGGCGCCGTTGCGGACGGCGGTCTCTGCCAGGGCCAGGCAGTACTCCCAGGGGGAGCAGATGGCAGCGGTGGGGGCATAGAGGGCGGCCACCACATCGCCGGAGAGGTTGGGCTCCATCTGATGGACCTGCTCCTGGCTGAGAATCTGCAGCCCGGGCACGCCGTTGGCGTCGCCCCGCTGTTTCAGGGTTTCCAGGGTAGCGCATTCCTCCTGGGAAAAGGCCAGCACCAGAGAGCCGCACTGGCGGTAGGGGACGTCCAGCTTTTGGCACAGCTCTTTGGCCAGGGCCACGCCCCGGACGTTCAGCCGGGCCATCAGGGTGCCGGGGATGGGGTCGTATCCGGCGTGGAGGATGGCCGAGTTGGCCTTGGTGGTGCCGTCGGCCACGTCGTTTTCCTTTTCCAGAATCCCGACGCTGAGCTGGTATTTGGACAGCTCAAAGGCCGTGGCTGCACCGACGATTCCACACCCGATGATCAGTACATCACACATGAGCAAAACCTCGATTCCTGTCGCTCCTTCGGTTACGGGGACAAAAAAAGCGCAGGACATCCAAACCAATGGATAGCCTTGCGCGTCTCAGTCTCTCACACAAACCAAGTATTCATTTCGTGGCTTTACAATAGCACAGACTGGAAAATTTTTCAATCGTTTTGACAAAAATAAAATAAAATTGTGCATTTTGATAGAAAACGGCGAATCCTATTTGTGGGGACTGCGAAGTGCAGAGGAGGGGCCTCCGGGGGCGCTTGACGCCGCCGGAAAACCGTGTTACACTCACTTGCGGGAATGGAAATAACCCATCAAAATGGATCCCAAATGGGTGAAAGGAGTGGAATGAGTATGCAACCCTATGTGATTTTTACCGAATCCACAGGCGACCTGACCCCGGCTCTGATCGAGCAGGCCGGCCTGCAGGTCCTGCCCATGAACTTTAACCTGGATGGACAAAGCTATCTGGATTATCCCGACGGGCGGGAGATCAGCTCCCATACCTTCTACGACAAGCTGCGGAATGGCAGCAGCTGCACCACCAGCCAGGTATCCCTGGCGGAGTATGAGGATGCCTTCACGCCGGTGCTGGAGCAGGGGCAGGACATCCTGTACCTGGCCTTTTCCAGCGGCCTGTCCGGCACCTATCAGTCCAGCTGCGTGGCGGCCGAGATGCTCCAGGAGAAATTCCCGGACCGCCGGATCGTCAGCGTGGATTCCAAACAGGCCAGCATGGGCGAGGGGCTGTTTGCCTACCTGGTAGGCTGCAAGCGGCTGGGCGGCGCCGATCTGGACGCCGCTGCGGCCTATGCCCGGGAGCTGGCCCCCAAAGTCTGCGCCTGGTTTACGGTGGATGACCTGATGTTCCTCAAGCGGGGCGGACGGCTGTCGGGTGCGGCAGCTGTGGCCGGCACCCTGCTGGGCATCAAGCCGGTGCTCCATGTGGATGATGACGGCCATCTGATCGCCATGGAAAAGGTCCGGGGACGCCGGGCCAGCCTGGACGCCCTGGTCAAGCACTTCCAGGCCACCGCCCAGGACCCCAAAGGCGGCACCGTGTTCATCAGCCACGGCGACTGCCAGGAGGACTGTGACTATGTGATGAGCAAGCTCAAGGCACTGGGTGTCACCGACCTGCACCAGGGGAGCATCGGCCCTGTGATCGGCGCCCACAGCGGCCCCGGCACGGTGGCAGTGTTCTGGGTGGGCGGTCCCCGCTGAGCACAAAACAACAGGAAAGTGAAAGGGCGGGCTGCCCTCTGAACCGCTCTAGTAAAAACGGACAATGAAAAAAGAAGGCCTCCTGTGGTAGAATAAAACTACTACAGGAGGTTTTTGCTATGCCCAGAAAATACAGCCACATACAGGAACACGAGAAGGAAATAATAGAGCTTCGCAGCCAGGGAATGACTCTGCGTCAGATTGGAGAGAAGCTGGGATTCACATATAAGGAAATGCGTGGA
>CAJFNF010000037.1 GCA_904394215.1 uncultured Faecalibacterium sp. | reverse complement strand
ATTTAATCACTTCTTCAGTGTTTAAATCCGTTCACTCAGCACGCAATCGCTTGCGTCCTGTATGAATTACTTTTGGAATTTTAAGTGTTTCCAACACTTCAAAGGTTCCGTTCAAGTATTCGATATTGTTCAATTTTCAAGGTCCTGTGAGCTGTAGGCTTTCGCCTGACAGCTTATTTATTTTACCACATCTTTTTGCGTTTGTCAAGAGCTTTTTTCGAAATTCTTTTCAAACCCTTTTCAGTTGTGGGCGCTCGTCGGAGCGCTCATATATAGTACTACCATTTCCATCATTTGTCAACCCCCTTTTTCATCTTTTTTTGCGGGTAATTTCCCTTGCACATCCGGGCGGGGCGTCGTACAATAAAGACAGGATCCTTTCATCCATTCTGTATCTCTCTACCTATATAAGGTACAAGGACACCAAGCGAGGCTACCATGATTCTCACTGTCAATATTGGCAATACCCATATTACGGCCGCGGCCTATGCCGAGGGCTCGCTGCGGTTTGCGGGCAAGCTGTCGGCGACGCCCGCCACATCCGATGAGTATGCCATCCGTCTGATCCATCTGCTCACCCTCCACCACAGCGACCCCCAGCAGATCCAGGGTGTGATCCTGGCCAGCGTGGTGCCGGCCCTCACCGGGCGGATGATGGCCGCGCTGCGGATGCTGACCCCTGTGCGCATTATGACGGTGGGGCCCGGGCTCAAGAGCGGCCTCAAGCTGCGGCTGGATCAGCCCGCCCAGCTGGGGGCTGAGCTGCTGTGCGGCGTGGTGGCCGCCATGGCGGAGGGCCGCCCACCCATGGCGGTGATCTTCTCGGATACGGCCCTGTCCATCATGGCGGTGAACGCCCAGAAGGAGCTGGTGGGGGGCGTCATCCTGCCGGGGCCCCAGCTGTCCCTCACCAGCCTGGTGCAAAATACCGCCCAGCTGCCCCAGATTGACCTCACCGCGCCGGTGCCGGCCTCTGTGCTGGGCCGCAACACTTCCGCCTGCCTGCAGGCCGGGATGGTGCTGGGCACCGCCAGCCTGCTGGACGGCCTGGCAGAGCGGTTCCGGGCCGAGCTGGGCCCCGACACTGTATTCTATGCCACCGGCAACCTGCCGGTGAATCTGCGCAAGGCCTGCCGCACCCCCATCCTCTACCGGCAGAACCTGGTAACCGACGGCCTGTACCAGATCTGGCAGCGGAACCAGAAGGGCTGAACTTCTTTTTGCCATCTTCTGAAAATTCCATTTGCATTTTGGGCCAAAGTATGGTATACTCTTTGATGCTGATGGCTGGTCCACCAGCAGGTTGTGCGGTCGTAGCTCAGCTGGATAGAGCGTTGGACTCCGACTCCAAAGGCCAGAGGTTCGAATCCCCCCGGCCGCACCAAAAGGCTGCCGTCTTGGACGGCGGCCTTTTTCTTTTGCTGTCTCGGGGGGCCGGGCAGCAAAAAAGCCCCTCTCCGGCGCCGAAAAGGCAGTCCAGAGAGGGGCTTTCGTGTTTTGTTGGGGGCTTTGGAGGGCTTACAGGGCGTACTCGTGCCCGGGCGGGGGCCGTCAACGCTACAAGAGGCACAGCAGAGGCCAGACGAACGCCTTCCAAAGCAACGCGGAGGCCAGCTTGCGCCGGCTTCCGCGGGATACCTATCGTTTGCGGGGCAAAAGCTGCTTAGGTGCGATCAAAAGCAGCGGGAATATTATGCCCCCTCTTTGCTGCCACACGGAATGGTTTTTCAACCTAGCAGGCGTTCTCAGGCAGCCTGCGGGCGGCTTATGCCATCATCTGCGCAGAGCAGAGACGTATAAGTACTGATCTAAGATTAGACCTTGGCAGCAGTGCCGGTACGGGTAATGGTGTAAACCAGGTAGTAGCTCACAATACCAGTATCTTCAGCGGTCTCGGTATACACAGAGACATTGCCAGTATAGCTGTAGGTAATGCGATAGTCCACCTTATCCAGAGTGTAAACGCCAGACTGTGCAGGAGCGTTGGTGAGGTTCTTGACTGCCTGGTCAATGGCAGCAGCCATGGTCTTCACAGCATAATTGGTGGAAGAGCCAGCAGTGGCAGCGTTAGCCACAGACACGGTCATGGAAGCGGCAGCCAGGTTCTGCTCGACATTCTCTTTCTTGGTGAGATTCTCATCCTTCACCAGACCGGTCAGGGTGCTGGCAGCGGAAATCTCATCGTTCACCGTGTGCAGAGCGCCAGCAGACAGAGTGTTGGTCATGTTGCTGTTGCCGTACTTCTTCAGAGCGGCAGTGATAGCATTGTCCAGATCGGTGCTCTTGGTGAAGGTAACCTTCTTGGTGGTGTCGCTGCTCAGCTGAGCGATAACAGCAGACGACAGATCGGTGGGATCCTTCTTGTCGTCGGTACCCTTGCCTGCGCAGCCGGCCAGCATGCTGACGGCCATCACACCGGCCAGAGCCAGGGCAGCAATTTTCTTCAGTTTCATAATGTTTTTCCTCCTTATGCGGATCAGAAGATAGAGACCCAAAACAGGTTCAAAGGAAGGTCCATTTCCTTTGTGCGGCTATGATACCACAAATTTCCTGCGCGGTCAAGGTCTGGAATTTGTGAAAATTGCTGTTTGTGCCATTTTGCCACAGCAAAAACCCCTCCCCGCCGCCCTTTGGCAGCAGAGAGGGGCTTTCCTTTTTGCGATCTTTGGAAGGCTGCGGGGCGTGCCTCGTGCCCGGGTGGGGGCCGTCAACAAGGGAGCACAGGCGTTGCCCCGCAGCGCGTTCCAAAGCAATGCGGGGGCCGGCCTAGCACCAGCCCCCGCATAGGGACCCTATCTTTCGTGACGCAAAAGCTATGGTGCGATCAACAACAGTGGGAATTCATATTCCCCTTTGTCGCCACATCGGATTGGGTTATTACCCGGATTTCAAGCAATCACTTGCTCAAAATCCCTTATATCATTCCCCGGCAGTTATGCTGCCAAGGTGTTATAAGTAAGGTCAGACCAGATTACTGGCGAACAGCGGAGCGGACAACCTGCACAGCCACGAAGGTGACAGTGGGGTTAGCAGCGCTGGTGTTACCACCGGTGATACCACCAACCACAAAGCCAGGATGGCACCAGTTGCCCTCAGAGCCAACAATAACGCCATCCACGCCACCAACACCAACACTGTTCACAGTCTTGCTGTCGATGCTGACAGAAACAGTGTAAGCGTAGTCCCAGTTGTCGCCCTTCAGATCGTACTTCTTGTAAGACTTGACCACGTCGTCCAGCTCATCAGCGACCATCTTCTTCACAGCATCCTCACCCTTGGTGCCAGAAACTGCGTACAGCTGGTAAGCAACAGCGCTTGTGCCATCGGTCTCGTTGTCGATGTCGCCGATGGTGAGAATGGTCTCCTTGGTCGTGCCCAGCTTGTCTGCCATAGCAGCAGCCATGTCCTTATCCATAACCTCATCCAGGTTCTCCTGATTGACGTACTGGCCCAGAACGAACTTAGCGCCAGCCCACTCCATGGTGTAGTCCAGAGCACTGTCCAGCTTGCTGCTGTCAGCAAAGGTCACGAACTCGGGAACGTCCTTAATGAGGGCGCCAACAGAAGTGGAAACACCGGTAGCGGGCTGATCGGGATCAACGGGCTTAGTCTCGGGTTTGGTGGTAGCGCAGCCAGCCAGCATGCTGACTGCCATAACGCCGGCCAGAGCCAGAGAAGCAATCTTCTTGAGTTTCATAATGAATTTTCCTCCTTATGGTGTATAAAAGATAGAGACCCAAAACAGGTTCAAAGGAAGGTCCAGTTCCTTTGTGAGCTTATATTACCACTTTTTTCCTGCCCGGTCAAGATGCTTGTTCAAATTTTTTCCATCTTTTCTGTGTCCGCATCAGGCAGAGTAAAAGCAGCCCGGGTCTTTTCTATCCACGTTCAAAAGCGCGCCCAAAGCGTTGTCAATCCATCACCAGTTTAGCAGTGCGGGTCACGGTGAAAGCAGCGTAGGAAGTATTCCCCACCGTCACAACGGCAATGTTGCCGGTATAGGTCAGATCATAGTGGCACTTCTCGTCGTCCAACGTTAGCGAGCCAGTGTTCTTGACGGGCATCTCGGCAATCGTCTTGCCCTCGCACACCTCAACCTTTTCTATCTTGGCAGCCAGCTCCTTGATGACGTGCGAGGTGGTGTAGGTGTCGTCGGGGTTCTCCATGGCTACCACAGCCACAAAGGTCTTATCAGCGGGGAATTCAAAAGCATTCAGGATTTCCCAGCTGCTGGCCAGCGGGGTGGTGGTCAGGTTGGTGTTGCCATCAGCAATCGCAGCGGCCACATCCTCAGCGCTCTTGGCTGCCTCGCCCTTGTCCACATCTGCAGCCTTCCGCAGGGAAGCCTGCAGCACAATGTTTTCCTTGAAAGAAACCATCTCGGTGGTGTCTTCACTCAAGCTGTCGATCACAGCAGCAGCCGTCACTTCACCGTCTTTCTTGAGGCCAACGGAGCAGCCAGCCAGCATGCTGACTGCCATCACGCCAGCGAGAGCCAGAGCAAACAGCTTCTTGATTTTCATAGTGCGTTTTCCTCCTTATGGATGCAATCAATTGGGACCCAAACCAGGCGCCGGGAAAGACCCGGTTCTCTGTTATTTGATGATACCATTTTTTTCCTGTCTGCGTCAAGGTGCCTGTGCAAATTTCACTGTTTCCCGTCTCAAGGCCGGCGCGCCAAACTTATGCATTCTTTATGTATATTTACGCATATCTTGTCAAATTCTCTTTAGAATGTTTCAAATCCAGTCTGCCGGCTATTCCAGATTGTATATTTTCAAAAATTTGCACATTTCCTCCCTGCCGTCCCCGGAGGGTGGGCTAAAGCAGCTTTACCTATATATATGATACGGCACCCTCACAGCCAGCTGTGATACCGGCGGATGTAGAGGGCCTTGGCCAGGCTTTCCAGCAGGATGTAGCCGGCCACAATCACCGCCAGGGCGATGAAGAAAGCAGCGGGCAGCGGGCACAGGCCCAGGGCCGGGGCCAGGGGGGTGAAAGGCAGGGCGGTGACCACGGCGATGCCGGCGGCGGTGAGGAGGGTCAGCGGCGCCGAGGCCCGGCTCTGGATGATGGGCAGACGGGCGGTGCGGACCATGTGGATCACCACCGTCTGGGTCCACATGGAGGCCACAAACCAGCCGGTCTGGAACAGGGCGGCATAAGCGGTCCGGGCGGCGGGGTCGGTGAGCTGGGTGTACAGCCGGCCCCCTGCGGCGGCGGGGCAGAACACAAAGTACATCAGCACAAAGGTCAGCACATCAAACACCGAGCTGACGGGGCCGTTCCAGAACATAAACCGGCCGATGCTGCCGGCGTCCCACCGGCAGGGTTTTTCCAGGGTCTCGCTGTCCACCTTGTCCCAGGACAGGGCGGTGCAGGACAGGTCGTACACCAGGTTGAGCAGGATCAGCTGGAGGGCGGTCATGGGCAGGAAGGGCAAAAACGCGCTGGCCGCCAGCACCGACAGCATGTTGCCGAAGTTGGAGGAGACGGTCATCTTGATGTATTTGATCATGTTGGCGTAGGTTTTGCGGCCCTCGATGAGGCCCTGTTCCAGCACCATCAGGTCCTTGTCCAGCAGGACGATGGAGGCGGACTCCTTGGCGATATCCACGGCGGTGTCCACCGAGATGCCCACGTCGGCCTCGCGCAGGGCGGCGGCATCGTTGATGCCGTCCCCCATATAGCCCACGCAGTGGCCATTGGCCCGCAGCAGCCGGACGATGCGGGCCTTCTGTGCGGGGGAAAGCTTGGCGCAGACGGTGGCGGATTCGGCGCGGCGGGCCAGCTCCTGGTCGGTCATGGCGTCGATGTCCGACCCCAGCAGCACCCGGCCGGGGTCCAGGCCCACCTGGGCGCAGATGGCACAGGTAACCTTCTCGTTGTCGCCGGTGAGGATCTTGGTCTGCACCCCGCTGGCCCCCAGGGCGGCCACAGCGGCGGCGGCGGTCTCCTTGGGGGGGTCCAGGAAGGCCAGGAAGCCGATCAGCACCATATCCTGCTCATCGGCGGTGGAGAACTGGCCCACAGGGGCGGGGTTGCTCTTCTGGGCCACCGCGATCACACGCATGCCCTGGGCGTTCAGGCCGGCGGCCTGGGCCAGGACCTGGCGGCGCAGGTCATCGGTGAGGGGCAGGGCCCGGCCGCCCCGCTCGGCCCAGGCGCAGCAGGACAGCATCTCTTCCACGGCGCCCTTGGTGACCATCTGGGTCTTGCCGGCGGTGTCGCACACCACCACGCTCATCCGGCGGCGCTGGAAGTCAAAGGGCACCTCGTCCACCTTGTGGTAGGTCTGGACCAGGCGGTCCGCCCCCAGCTGCTGCTGTTTTTGGATGACGGCCAGGTCCATCAGGTTTTTCAGCCCGGTCTGGAACCAGCTGTTGAGGAAGGCGTGGCGCAGCACGCGGTCGTCGGGCCGGCCGTCGATGTCCAGATGGAGTTCCAGCACCACCTTGTCCTGGGTGAGGGTGCCGGTCTTGTCGGTGCAGAGGATGTCCACCGCCCCCAGGTTCTGGATGGCGTTGAGGTTTTTGATGATGACCTTCTGCCTGCTCATGGCCAGGGCGCCCCGGGCCAGGGAGGTGGTGACGATCATGGGCAGCATTTCGGGGGTCAGGCCCACCGCCACCGAGATGGCGAAGAGCAGCGCCTGCATCCAGCTCCCCTTGGTGAAGCCGTTGAGCAGCAGCACCACCGGGGCCATCACCGCCATAAAGCGGATCAGCAGCCGGGACACCGAGCCGATGCCCTTGTCAAAGGCGGTTTTGGCGGGTTTTTCCCCCAGGGTCTGGGCGATGCCGCCGAACATGGTGGCGCTGCCCACCGCCACAGCCACCGCCCGGGCGCTGCCGCTGATGACGTTGCTGCCCTGGAAGGCCAGGCAGGGCACCCCGGTGAGGGGCAGGGCGGCGTCGGCGCAGGGTGCGCCGGACTTTTCCACCGGCTCGCTCTCGCCGGTGAGGGCAGACTGGCTCAAAAACAGGTCCTTGGCCGAGAGGATCCGCAGGTCGGCGGGGATCATATCCCCGGCCGACAGGTAGATGATATCCCCCACCGCGATCTCCTCCATGGGGCGCTCCTGCTGGACGCCGTCCCGCTGGATGCAGGCGGTGGTGTGGATCATGGCGGTGAGCTGTTCGGCCACGTTGCCGCTGCGGGTCTCCTGGACAAACCGCAGCACACCCGACACCGTCACCATCACGGCGATGATGGCCACCGTCATATAGCTGCGGTCGGCGGGGTCAGCCAGCACCACGTCGGTGAACAGGGACACCACCGCCAACAGCAGCAGCACCAGGGAAAAGGGGTCGGTGAAGGCTTCCAGCAGCCGCAGGGGCGCGCTCTTGCGGCGGGCCCGGGCCAGCCGGTTGGGGCCGTACTGTTCCCGGGCGGCGTCGGCCTGGTCTTCGGTGAGGCCGTCGGGGCCGGTGCCCAGGCTGGCCAGCAGGGCGGTCTCTTCTGCGGCGGCTGCTGCACGCAGCCGGGTGTCGGACTCTTTGGCGGCCACATTCTGCCCGGCCGCATAGGCTTTGATCCAACGCATCATCATGATGGGTTCCTCCCTTCTGTGGGGAGGAGGGCGCAAAAAAGCGCCCGCCTCCGCCGTTTCCGGCAGACTGCGGGCGCACAGGGCGCAGAAGATCAAGGCATCAGGCGGGGGCGCCTGTACCCTGTTCTGTACCTATGCTGCCGGCGGCCTGCCTGCGTTCGTCTACTACTGCTGGGGTCCACGCGTCCCACCTGCCTTTCCTGCTCAAAAATAAAAACCCGCCCGTCCGATAGGACAAGCGGGTCAAAAGCCGATCTGCGTTCGCCTGAGCTTTAGCTCTGCAGGGCGGTGTAGCTGCGTTATGGTGCGCCTTGTTGCGACGCACCCTGTTCAGACCTGCGCACGGTGTCTCCACCGTTTTGCGGCAGCAGCCCATATCCCTGTAGGAGCCTTACCTATCAAACGCCTGCAGTGTACCACAGCGGCGGCGGAAAGTCAACCGCTGTTTTTTGAAGATTCTGTGAAGATTTTACACCTGCACCGGATGGTCCAGGGCGCCGCGGCGCCGCAGCCACACCAGGGCGATGACGCAGACAATCACCGACAGCAGAGAGCCGGCGGTGGCGGCGCAGCCCATGGGCAGCAACGTGGACGGGAACAGCCGGGACATCAGGTACGCCCCGGGAATCCGCACCAGCACAATGGACAGGGCGTTGTGGAGGAAGGACACCACCGACCGGCCATAGGCGCAGAAGTAGCCGCTGCAGCTGAAGTGGGCCCCGGCGAACATGCAGTCCCAGATGTAGCCTCGTATGTACTGGCTGCCGGCGGTGACCACGGCGGGGGTGGAGTCAAACACCGACACAATCCCCCCTGCTGCGAACTGGACGATGGTGCCCACCACCAAACCGAAGCACAGGCACATCCCCACCGCATAGCGGAGGGTCTGGGCGGCCCGGTCGTACCTGCCGGCGCCGATGTTCTGGGCGGCCAGGGCCGACACGGTGGACAGCATCGAGCTGGGCACCAGGAACACAAAGCTGATGACCTTTTCCACGATGCCAACGGCGGCGGCGTCATCCAGGCCCCGGCCGTTGGCGATGACGGTGATCAGCAGGAAGGAAATCTGGATAAAGCCGTCCTGCAAAGCCACCGGCACCCCCACCTTCAGGATGGAGCCCAGGACATCTTTCCGGGGCCGGAAGCTGGCCCTGGTCACCGGCAGGGCGGATTTCTGCCGGGTGACCATCACCAGGGACACCACCACACTGAGGGTCTGGGACAGGGTGGTGCCCAGGGCGGCGCCCGCCGGGCCCAGGTGCATCCCGCCGATGAACAGGTAGTCCAGCAGGATGTTGGCGGCGCAGGCCACCGCCACAAACTTCATGGGGCTCTGGGAGTCGCCCAGCCCCCGGAAGATGGAGCTGATGATATTGTATGCGGTGATGAAGGGAATCCCGATGAAGCAGATGGTCAGATACCGCACCGTCCCCTCCACTGCCTCGGCGGGGGTGGACATCACTGCCACAATAGGCCGCACCAGGGCCAGCAGGAGGGCGGTCAGCACCACCGACAGGCCGATGAACAGGGTGGCGCTGTTGCCGATGGCCAGGGCGGCCTTCTCCTGTTCCCTGCCCCCCACCGCCCGGCCGATGGCGATGGTGGTGCCCATGGCCAGGCCCACGATCATGACGGTGATCATGTGCATCACCTGGCTGCCGATGGACACTGCCGTGATGTCGGCGGTGCCGCTGAACTGGCCGGTGATGAACAGGTCGGCCATTCCGTAGAGTGTCTGCAGGAAATAAGCCAGCAGATAAGGCAGCGAAAATCCCACAATGTTGCGGAACACGCTGCCCGTGGTCAGATTTTTTTCCATAGCGTTCCGGCCGCGCCCCGGCGGCCCCTCCCTCTTCCAGAATACTTTACTTTAGTAAACACCCAAAACCTGGTTCTGTCAAGTTTTGCCCCAACCCAAAAAGAGACGCCCGAAGGCGTCTCTGTGGTGTCAAAAGGTAGCGGTCAGGCCGGGTCATAGATCTTCATCTGTTCCTTGTAGGCCCGGGCGAAATAGATGATTTCGGCGATGGCGGTGAGGGTCCAGGAGCAGATAAACAGCAGGTAGAGGGAGGGCAGGGTTCTGAACCAGGCAAAGACGGTGTACACCCAGAGCACCCGGAACACGCAGGAACCCATGATCACAATAAAGGTGGGGACGATGGTGCGGCCCAGGCCCCGGGATGCGGCGATGGTGCAGTCCATAAAGGCCGACACCGGGTAGCACAGGCCCATAATCACCAGCCGCTGCATGCCGGCGTCCACCACCGCCTGTTCGGTGGTGAAGAGTGCCAGGAAGGTGCGGCCAAAGATCACCAGGGAGATGCCCAGCACCGCGCCGATGCCGAAGGAATACCCCAGAGAGATAAAATAGCTCCGCTTGACCCGTTTGCGCTTGCCGGCGCCGTAGTTCTGGCTCATGAAGCTGGAGCAGGCGGTATAGAAGGCAGCCATCACATCATAGACCAGGGGGTCGGCGTTGGCGGCGGCCGCGTTGCCGCTGACCACCACCGTGTCAAAGGTATTGATGCTGGCCTGGATGAACAGGTTGGCCAGGGCAAAGATGGCGTTCTGGCACCCCGCCGGGACGCCAAGGCCCAGGATGCTGCGGGTCATGGCGGGGTCGGGCCGGAGCTTTTCCCGCCGCAGGCCGTAGCAGTCCTGAGCCCGGGCCAGGGCCCGGAGGATCAGCCCTGCCGACAGGTACTGGGTCAGGATGCTGGCCAGGGCCACGCCCGCCACGCTGAGGTTGCAGACAATCACGAAAAACAGGTTGAGGACAATGTTCAATGCCCCGGCGATGGACAGGTACACCAGGGGCTTGCGGGTGTTGCCCACGGCGCTGAAGACGCCGTTGCCGAAGTTGTAGAGGGCCAGGGCGGGCATCCCCAGGAAATAAATCCGCAGATAGAGGATGGCGCCGTCGATCAGGTCGGGCTTGGTGCCCAGCAGCCGCAGCAGGGCCGGCGAGAAGATCAGGCCGATCAACAGCATCAGCACCCCTGCCGCCAGGCAGACCACCAGGGAGGAGTGGACCGACTTTTCCACCTCTTTGGGCTGGCCGGCGCCGTAAAACCGGGCCACCAGCACATTGACGCCGCCCCCCAGGCCGATCAGGAAGCCGGTGATGAGGGTGACGAAGATGGTGGTGGAACCCACCGCGCCCAGGGCCTGGGAGCCGGCAAACCGGCCCACCACCGCAATGTCCGACATGTTGAAGAGGGCTTGCAGCAGGTTGGACAGAACCAGCGGTACGCTGAAGATGAAAATCTGCCGCGCCAGGGGTCCCTCCGTCAGATTCTTTGCCTCAGATGACATAGCACAAGATTCTCCTTTGTTGGGTTCTTTGTTTTCCTTTCCCCGGGGCGCCGCGCCGCTGCGGCCCCCCGTCCGAGCCAGTATAACGCCGCCTTTTGGCACCGTCAAGACCCCCGCCCCAAGTCTTGCTCCCGGGGCCTGAATATGGTATTCTGAATGCATCAAACCACCAAAGGAGGCACCTGTCATGCTCAGTGAACATACCCCTGCACCCGACTTCGCCCTGTCCGACGCCGAGGGCAACATCCACCATCTGTCCGACTTCCGGGGCCGGAAGGTAGTCCTCTACTTTTACCCCCGGGACAACACCCCCGGCTGCACCCGCCAGGCCTGCGCCTTTGCCGCAGCCTATGACGGCTTCCAGCAGCGGGGCGTGGTGGTGATCGGCGTCAGCAAGGACTCCGCCGCATCCCACCAGAAATTTGCCGCCAAATACAACCTGCCCTTCCTGCTGCTGTCCGACCCCGACCACGCGGTCCTGGAGCTGTACGACGTCTGGAAGGAGAAAAAGAATTACGGCAAGGTCAGCATGGGCACCGTCCGCTCCACCTATCTGATCGGCGAGGACGGCACCATCCTGAAGGCCATGCCCAAGGTCAAGCCCGACACCAACGCCGCCGATGTGCTGGCCGCCCTGGATGCCCTGGACGCCGCCAACGGCTGATCAAGGAGGAACCGCCATGCCTTTTGTTGATCTGCGCACCACCGTCCCTGTCCCGGCCGACCGCCGGGAGGCTCTGAAAACCGCTTTCGGCCAGGCCATCACCACCCTCCACAAGACCGAGTCCTATCTGATGGTGGCCATCCAGGACAGTTGCGACCTGTGGCTGGGGGGCCGCAAGCTGGACAAGGGGGCTTATATCGCGGTGAGCCTCTACGGCGGCGCCGCCCCCGCCGACTACGACAAGATGACCGGCCAGCTGTGCCGGATCCTGTCCGACCAGCTGGGCATCCCCGCCCAGGCGGTGTATGTCACCTACCACCCCGTCAGCGACTGGGGCTGGAACGGCCAGAATTTCTGATCCGCCGGCCTCTCGCAGCCCTTTCGGCCCCTGCTTTCCCCTCCGGGAAGGCGGGGGCCTTCTCTTGTGCAGGCTCTTTCAAATCACAAGATCCTCGTCTTTTTGCTGCAAAAAATCTTTCTATCCTTATGCAAAAGTTCTAATTTTCTATGTTTTATGAAATTTCGTTTCAATTTGCCCTCCTGCTGTTGACATTCATTCTTTACCAGATTAAAGTGAAGTCATTCCCGGAGCTGTTGCCTGCCCCGGAAGTGGAATCCGTCTGCTGTTTGGATTGTTTTGGAAAGAAGGGATCTGCTATGACTCACATCACCCGCCGCAGCTTTCTGAAAGCTTCTGTCGCCGCCGGTGCCGCCGCCCTGGTCAGCGGCGCCGCCCTCCCTGCTGCCGCAGCCGGCGCAGCTTCCTCCGCTGTCACCCCTGCCGCTTCGGCATCTTCTGAAGCTGAGGAAGAGAACTGCCTGTTCTCCTCTGCCAGCGTCACCGCCGCCGCCCTGCCCCAGGGCGGCTGGCAGGGCCAGCCCACCTTCCCCGACTGGGCCGGCTATGTGGACGACACCCTGGCCATGAACGGGATGTACACCTTCTATGGCTACAGCGGCCAGGGCACCCTGTACATCTGCCCCGCCGCCGGGGTCACCAGCTTTGTCTTCTTCATCAACAACCACAAGGTGGACACCAGCAAGATGGCCGGCGGCGGCACCTGGGCGGTGGATATCTCGGCCTGCACCGTCAACGGCCTCAACACCTTCCAGATCGGCTGCATCCAGCCCGCCGGCCAGACCATCCAGGTGTTCATCCCCTACCCCACCGTCATCCAGGGCAAGCCCTCGGATGTGGGCCTGAACACCGCTGTCCTGGACGCCATCGACGCCATTGTCTCGGCGGATGTAGCCCGGGGCTTCCCCAGCGCACAGATGGCCATCGTCAAGGACGGCCGGATGATCTACCAGAAGGCCTGGGGCACCGTCAACGCCTACAACCCCGACGGCACCCCCAAGACCGACAGCCCCGCCGTCACCAACGACACCCTGTACGACCTGGCCTCCAACACCAAGATGTATTCGGTGAACTACGCCATGCAGTACCTGGTAACCCAGGGCCAGGTCAAGCTGGACACCAAAATCGCAGACCTGCTGGGCAGCGCCTTTGTGGACAGCACCATCGACATCACCTACAGCGGCTACGACAACCCCGGCCTGGAGACGGTCAAGCAGTGGAAGTCCCAGCTGACCATCCGGGATGTGCTGCGCCACCAGGCAGGCTTCCCCGCCGACCCCCAGTACTACAACGACGGCTTTGACCAGTCCACCCAGAAAAACGCCCCCGGCGTAACCAACGTCCTGTACAGCGGCGCCGGCGGCGATGAGGCCACCCGTCAGCGCACCCTGCAGGTCATCTGCATGACCCCTCTGATGTACCAGCCGGGCACCAAGACCCTCTACTCCGACGTGGACTACATGCTGCTGGGCTTTGTGATTGAGCAGGTCACCGGCACCCGGCTGGATGATTTCCTGTCGGCCCACTTCTGGCAGCCCATGGGTCTGACCCATGTCACCTACCAGCCCCTGAAACACGGCTTCTCCCCCAACGACTGCGCCGCCACCGAGCTGAACGGCGACACCCGGGACGGCTCCATCTCCTTTGCCGGTGCCCGCACCGCCACCATCCAGGGCGAAGTCCACGACGGCAAAGCCTACCACTGCATGGCCGGCGTATCGGGCCATGCAGGCCTCTTTGCCAGCGCCTCCGACCTGGCCATCCTGGCTTCGGTGATGCTGACCGGCGGCTACGGCAACCTGTCTTTCTTCAGCCGGAATGTGATGGACACCTTCACCGCCCCCAAGATCGAGTCGGCGGCCACCTGGGGCCTGGGCTGGTGGCGTGAAGCCGACCTGGGCCGTCCCTGGTACTTTGGCACCCAGTCCTCCTCCGGCACGGTGGGCCACCAGGGCTGGACCGGCACCCTCACCTTCATCGATCCCGCCGAACATCTGGTGGTGGTGTATCTGACCAACAAGATCAACTCCCGCCTTACCGATACAGCCGCCAGCGTCACCCAGTTCAACGGCAACTGGTACACCGCCTCCACCCTGGGCTTTGTGGCCCAGCTGCTGTACCAGGGCTTCAAGTCCCGGGCCGGGTCTCCCGACGCCGCCCTGGATGCCATGCTTGCCGACATGGCCTCCGAGCACTTCAAACTGGTGGATCCCGGCTTCACCGCCGGCCATCCCCGGGTCCAGTCGGCCTACGCCCTGCTGGAAGTGCTGGTAGACCGGGCCTGCAATACCCTTCGCCCCGGCCCCCACGCCTATGCCCAGGACGCCCTGAACCTGCTGGATCCCGTCCGGGATGCCGATGAGCTGGCCGCCCTGCGCCAGCGTTTGTAAGCCTTTTCCTCCCTCTTTCTCCCTCTTTCCCGAGGCCGCCTCCTTTCCGGGGGGCGGCCTTCTTTTGTCTGTCTTTTCCGCTGCTGCGCTGCTTTTTTCCGCCTCTGTAATATTCCACAAAGAAATCCACAAAATTTATACCCGCAACACAAAAGATTTCCATTAAAAAGTCATAAAACTGTGATATAATCATAGAGAAAAGGATCGTTTTTTGTACCAGAGGTCTAAAAAAACCGGTGCGGAGCACCTTGTGCCAGCCCGCAACCCGGCAGAAGGAGGAAGACACAATGGCCAAGATCGAAACGAGGCTTTTTGGGTTCACCCACAGCGGCACGCCTGTCAACGAATACATCCTCTCCAATCCCGGCGGGCTGTCGGTCAGTGTGCTGGACTACGGCGCCATCATCAAAAACATCATCGTCCCCGCCAAGCGGGGTCCTGTGGATGTGGTGCTGGGCCACGATACCATGCAGGAATATGAAGCAGACAACGCCACCTACTGCGGCGCCTTTGTAGGCCGCTATGCCAACCGGATCGAAGGGGCTGCCTTTACCCTCAACGGCAAAACCTACCAGCTGGAAGCCAACAACGGCCGCAACCATCTCCATGGCTGCTTTGCACGCAAATCCTATGACGTGAAGGCCTTCGGCGACACCCTGCTGCTGGAGGCCGAAAGCCCGGACGGCGAGGACGGCTTTCCCGGCAATATGAAAATCGCCGTCCGCTACACCCTGACCCCCGACAACGCCTTCCGGATGGATTACCGGGTGTCGTCCGATGCCGACACCATCGTCAATCTCACCAACCACACCTATTTCAACCTCAATGGCGGCGGCACCATCCTGAACCAGCGGCTCAAGCTGTTTGCCTCCACCTTCCTGGAGAGCAATGCCGAGACCTGCCCCACCGGCCGGATCCTGCCGGTGGCCGGCACCCCCATGGACTTTACCAAGGGCAAGGCCCTGGGCCGGGACCTGAACCCCGGCAGCGAGCAGACCCGGATGGTGGGGGACGGCTACGACCACTGCTTTGTCATCGACCGGCCCCGGGCCGGCGCCCGCCAGAGCATCTGTGCCTGGGCCACCTGCGATGAGAGCAGCATCAGCATGAAGGTCTACACCACCCAGCCGGGGGTCCACCTCTACACCGGCAACTTCCTGCAGGACTGCCCCAGCCCCGGCAAGGGCCTGCACCCCATGCAGAAATACGGCGGCTTCGCCCTGGAAACCGAACACTTCCCCTGCAGCCCTTCCCATCCCGAATTCCCCTCCACCATCCTGCGGGCGGGCAAGGTGTTCCGGGTTTCCAACACCCTTCGGTTCTTCACCGGCAAACAGTGCGGCGTCATCTGAGGCTGCTTTTTGCGCCCCCGGCCCCGCTGGCCGGGGGCCTGGTTTTTGTGCGGGGCAAATTTGCTCTGATTGTTCATTGAAAAAGTGCCAAAAACCTCGCACTCTCATTTGTGCATCTTTTTATCTGCATCAAAAATCCATCGAAAAAGCTGCGCCGTCTCTTGATTCCGTGCGGTGTCTGCGGTATCCTGTAACCAAGAAAAGGCCGGGGCGGCTGCCCCGGCGGACCCCCCAAAAACGTTGACCGAGAGGAAGGATTTGTTATGGCAATTTTGGTATCGGGCGGCGCCGGCTACATCGGCAGCCACACCTGCATTGAGCTGCTGAATGCCGGCTACGACATTGTGGTGGCAGACAACTTCTACAACTCCTGCCCTGTGGTGCTGGACCGCATCAAGCAGATCACCGGCAAGGACTTCCGCTTCTTTGAGGCGGACGTCACCAAGACCGACCAGGTGGAGCACATCTTCGCCGAGTGCCCGGACATCACCGCTGTCATCCAGTTCGCAGCCTACAAGGCTGTGGGCGAGAGCGTCCAGAAGCCCATCGAGTACTACACCAACAACCTCAACTGCACCCTGACCATCCTGGACGTGATGCGCCGCCACAACTGCCACAACTTTGTGTTCAGTTCCTCGGCCACCGTCTACGGCGACCCGGCCAGCGTCCCCATCACCGAGGACTTCCCCACCGGCGCCACCACCAACCCCTACGGCACCACCAAGGTCTTTACCGAGCGGATCCTCACCGACGTCTGCAAGGCTGACCCCAGCATGAATGTGGCCCTGCTGCGGTACTTCAACCCCATCGGCGCCCACAAGTCGGGCCTGATCGGCGAGGACCCCAACGGCATCCCCAACAACCTGATGCCCTATATCGCCAAGGTGGCTGTGGGCAAGCTGCCCATGGTCCATGTCTTCGGCAATGACTACCCCACCCCCGACGGCACCGGCGTCCGGGACTACATCCACGTGGTGGATCTGGCCCGCGGCCACGTCTGCGCCATCAAGAAGCTGGAGACCAACTGCGGCCTCTTCATCTGCAACCTGGGCACCGGCAAGGGCTACAGCGTCATGGATGTGCTCCACGCCTTTGAGAAGGCCTGCGGCAAGAAGCTGCCCTATGTCATCGAGCCCCGCCGGGCCGGCGATATCGCCGAGTGCTATGCTGACCCCTCCAAGGCCAAGCGGGAGCTGGGCTGGGAGGCACAGTACGGCATCGAGGAGATGTGCGCCGACAGCTGGAACTGGCAGAAGAACAACCCCGACGGCTACCACACCGTGAAGTAATTTTTCCAAAACAACAAGCCCCCGCGGCCTCTTGGGCTGCGGGGGCTTTCCTTGGTTCGGCAGGCTCAGGCGGGTTCTGCCGGGTTGACATGGATCATGATGTGCTTGACATCGGTAAACCGGCTTTCCAGCTGGTCGTGAATCCGCTCGGCGGTCTCATGGGACTGGCGGAGCGTTTCGTTGCCATCCATCGAAACCTCAAGATCCACATAGATCTTGCTGCCGAACATCCGGGTGCGGAGCTGATCCACCCCCACAACACCTTCCTGTGCTGCCACGAAATCCCGGATTTCGTGTTCGAATTCTTCGCCGCAGGAGGTATCCAGCATCTTGACGATGGCGTCTTTCATGATGTCATAGGCTACCTTGATGATAAACAGGCAGATGACCACGCTGGCCACCGAGTCCAGCACCGGGAATCCCATCCGGGCACCGGCAATGCCGATCAGGGAGCCGATGGAGGAAAAGGCATCCGACCGGTGATGCCAGGCGTCTGCCATAAAGGCCGAAGAATGGATCAGTTTGGCATAATAGCGGGTATACCAGTACATGGCCTCCTTGCCGACGATGGACACCACCGCGGCCACCAGGGCGATGAGGCCCGGCGTGGACAGGGTTTCATACTGGCCCGAGAGGATGTTCTCCATCCCGCTCTTGCCCACGCCCAGGCCGGTGAGCAGCAGCACGGCGCCCAGCAGCAGGGACGCAACGCATTCCAGCCGCTCGTGGCCGTAGGGATGGGCCTGGTCGGGGGCTTTGCGGGAGATTTTTACCCCGAACCAGGCAATGAAGGTGGTCAGCACATCCGAAAAGGAGTGAATCGAGTCGGAAATCATGGCTCCCGAGTGGCCCGCAATGCCGGCGAACAGCTTGAAGCCGGACAGCACCGAGTTGCCCAGGATGCTGCACAGGGACAATTTGCGGATCACCGTCTTTTCATCCAGGGCGCTGACGGCGGCGGTTTGGGTCTGCTGGCGGTTGTTGGTTGTCATAAAAGAACCTCCTGTGTCTTCCTGCCCGGGGCAGGGATTTTTTCTCTTATGAGCACATCGCCGAGATAAGCTGTTCCCAAGGTATAAAAAAACACCTGTGGGAACATACAACTGTCCCACAGATGTTTCATCTCATCTGCTGCCGCCAGGGCGGCCCGGCCCCATGACCTGTAACGGTGCATCGCCTGCTCAGTTTGTACTGTTGATCTCGCATCCAATGCGGATGTAATGCAGTGCAAAGAGGAATGACGAGATTATATCGGAAAAGGCGCCGGTTTGTCAAGGCAAAATCCATCAGAAATGCGCATTTATTTTCCGGTTCCTCCCCCCTTCTCCCAATGCCTCAGCTGCGGACCATCTTGCCGGTGGCATTGCGGGCAAAGGGCTTGTCCCGGAACTCCACCAGGGTCATCCGCTTATAGAGGGGCAGGGTGCGGTTCAGCTCGGTGATATAGTCCCGGACCGCCTCCTGGTTTTCTGCCGGGCAGTAGACCTCGGCGCAGATCTTGCCATCCTTTTCCTTGACCATGCACTCTTCCACCTCGGGGCTGGCCGACAGCAGTTTTTCCAGCTCTTCGGGGCTGACGTTTTCGCCACTGGCCAGAATGATCAGATTCTTTTTGCGGCCGGTGATGTAGTAATAGCCTTCCTCGTCCTTCCGCACCAGGTCGCCGGTGTGGAACCAGCCGTCCACCAGCACCTCGGCGGTCTGCTGGGGCTCCTTGTAATAGCCCATCATGACGGGATCGCCCTTGATGCACAGCTCCCCGTCCTGGATCGAGTACTGGCAGATGGGCTCATCTCCCAGGCCCACCGAAGTGATGTGCTTTTCACTCTGGTCATTGTTCCAGGTACCGTCGCCGGCCGTCTCGGTGAGGCCATACATCTGCATGATGAAGAAGCCGTTGTGCATCATGTCCAGCATCATCTGGGGGGTGCAGGCGGCGGCGCCGCAGGTCAGCACCCGCAGCTTGCCCAGCCGGTCTTTCCGGCCCCGCATCACATCCCGGTGGATGGACTGGAGCAGCACCGGCACCGCCGCCATGGTGTCACAGGGCATCAGGGACAGATCCCGGTAGAAGTTCCTCAGGTCAGTGCACAGGTTGTGTGCCATCCCCATGATGGCCCAGGACACCAGGCTGGTGAAGGCCGCAATGTGGAACATGGGCAGGACGGTGAAATGGTTGAAGTCGTAGTGGTCCACCCCCATCTCTTCCAGCATCACCCCAAAGGGGCTGCAGTAGGCGGGCATGGGGGCAAAGAGGTTCTTCTGGCTCAGCATGACGCCCTTGCTGCGGCCTGTGGTGCCCGAGGTGAACATGATGGCCATCAGGGCCTCCCGGTCCTTGCAGGGCTTGATCTCGGCGGGCTGGTACTGCTGGTAGCCGGTGATGGGCAGCAGCTTGTCCCCGTATACCTCTCCCAGGGCCGACTCCAGTTCCAGATAGCTGCCGTCGTGGAGGATGGCGGCTGCCTCTACCAGGTTCACCTCGTACTGGATGTCGTCCCAGCTCTTCTGCCGGTTCAGGGGCACCACCACCGCCCCAGCCAGCACCGTACCAAAGATGGTGGCCGCATAGTGGTAGCTGTTGCCCGCCAGGATGCAGACCCGCTTGCCCTCGATGTCGGGGATCTTGTCCTCCAGCTCCGCTGCCACGCAGCGGATGTCGTGGGCGTACTGGCCATAGGTCATCTCCTGCACCTTCTGCTGGGCTTCGTCGTAGTACCGCATGGCGACGCGCTGGGGATATTCCGTCTCCATCCGGCGGACCAGCTGATCAATCGTAAACACAGGGAGTTTAAACATCTTTTTTGTATCCTTTCTGTTTTCGTCAGCGGCGGAGTTTGCGCTCTCTGTTCCGCCGGAAATTGTATACCTGTAATACAAGTAAGCAAAAAAAAGGATACCACGCCCCGGCCCGGCTGTCAAGGCCGGCGGCGCCCCGACGGCTCTTTCGAGGCGGGGCCTGCCGGTGATTTTGCCGGACGCCGGGCTGAAAAACATCCGCCCGGCCCGATGAAACAGAAGAGCCGCAGGAAATTCCTGCGGCTCTCCGGATTCTTTGCACGCCTCAGCAGCGGCCCTGTTTTACCCTGCCATCCCGATCAGCACCGAGACCAGCGGAAGGGTGATCACCGAAAACACGGTGGAGAAAAACACGCCCTTGGCAATATAGGATACATCCTTCCCCATCTCGCTGCAGATCATCACGACATTGGAGGCCACCGGCTGCAGGATCAGGTCGGGCAGGCGGACTTCCAGCAGATAGAGCAGGATGGCCAGCACCGCCGAAAGGGTCCCCGGGTTCACCATCTTTTTGAAGTTGACTTTGCCCGCGGTGCCGGTGCTCTTCTGCATCAGGATGGTACCATAGGAGAATACCGAAATGTTGAACACCGCCATAAAAATGGACAGATCAAAACCGAATCGGGCCCCAGCACAGAGCTTGCCACCGGCAGGCCCATGAAGCCGATGTTGGAATAGATCAGCATGCTCTCGTATTCCGCCGCCTGTCCCCTGGGCACACGCAGCAGCCGGGAAAACAGCTGCTCCGACTGCTGGTTCATGACCTTGCACTTATTCGCAAGATAGCCCACGCTCATCATCAAGAAAAGGACCAGCATCTGTGAAGTGACCCCAAAAAGTTAGACAATAATTTGAAATAAAAATAGTTCAAACAGCTGAAAGGGCTTGTTGTCTGTGAATTGCAGGCGGCAGGCCCT
>CAJFNF010000036.1 GCA_904394215.1 uncultured Faecalibacterium sp. | reverse complement strand
CACTTGCGGCATCGGGCACACCCGCTGGGCCACCCATGGCGCGCCCAGCGTCACCAATGCTCATCCCCACGTCAGCGGCAACTGTATCCACTCCGGTTCGGGGCCGGTGGAGTCTGAGGTAGTGGGTGTCCACAACGGCATCATTGAGAACTACCAGGAGCTGAAGGACAAGCTGCTGCGACACGGCTATACCTTTTACAGCCAGACCGACACAGAAGTCCTTGTCAAGCTGGTAGACTATTACTACAAAAAGTACAGGATGGGCCCCATCGACGCCATCACCAAGACCATGGTGCGGGTGCGGGGCAGCTATGCTCTGGAAGTGATGTTCAAGGACTACCCGGGGGAGATCTATGTGGCCCGGAAAGATTCCCCCATGATCATCGGCATTGCCGGCGGTGAGACCTATGTGGCTTCGGACGTGCCAGCGATCCTGAAATACACCCGCAGTGTCTACTACATCGGCAACCGGGAGCTGGCCCGGTTGACTCCGGGCAAAGCCGTCTTTTACGACTTGAACGGCGACGAGGTGGAGAAAGAGCCCACCGAGATCACCTTCTCGGCAGAGGCCGCTGAAAAGGGCGGCTTTGAGCACTTTATGATGAAGGAGATCCATGAGCAGCCCAAAGCCATTCAGGACACACTGAATTCTGTCATCCACGACGGCCAGATCGACCTGAGCCCGGTGGGTCTGGCAGATGAGGAGATCCGGGATGTGTCCCAGCTGTACATGGTAGCCTGCGGCTCGGCCTGGCATGTGGGAATGGCGGCCCAGTACGTTTTTGAGGACCTGGCCAGGCTCCCGGTGCGGGTGGAACTGGCCTCCGAATTCCGCTACCGTAATCTGCCGCTGGACCCCAGAGGACTGGTGGTCGTCATCAGCCAGAGCGGTGAGACGGCAGACAGCCTGGCCGCCCTGCGGGAGGCGAAAGCCCGGGGAGTCAAGACCCTGGCTATCGTCAATGTGGTGGGCAGTAGCATCGCCCGGGAGGCCGATCATGTCTTTTACACTCTGGCTGGCCCCGAGATAGCTGTAGCCACCCGGCAAAGTGGAGCGGGTACTGGAGGACAAAGAGCGCATCCAGTGGTTTGCCGCCAAGTTTGCCAACGCTCACGATGTGTTCTTTGTGGGCCGCGGCATTGACTACGCCGTCAGCCTGGAAGGCAGCCTCAAGATGAAGGAGATCAGCTACATCCACTCGGAGGCCTACGCCGCCGGCGAGCTGAAACACGGCACCATCAGCCTGATCGAAGACGGCACCCTGGTGATCGGGGTGCTGACCCAGAGCGAGCTGTTTGAAAAGACCGTCTCCAATATGGTGGAGTGCAAGTCCCGCGGGGCCTACCTGATGGGCCTGACCAGCTACGGCAACTACTCGCTGGAAGATACCGCCAATTTCACCGTCTACATCCCCAAGACCGACGAGCACTTTGCCGCCAGCCTGGCGGTGATCCCGCTGCAGCTGCTGGGCTACTACCTGAGCGTGGCCAGAGGCCTGGACGTAGATAAGCCGCGGAACCTGGCCAAGAGCGTGACGGTGGAGTAAAGCATACCACTTCCTGGATGACTTGACAGGGATATTATATTGCTTCCGAGATGTATGGCAGGCAGCAAAGGAGCATGGCATATCCGCCCTATCCGACGATGTCAAGAATATTGATGAGAGCTATCTCAAGCGCAATGGTTTGAAGCCGTTGTTCTTTCCGGAATGCTATTGCTCTCTTTTCCATGTTTGCCTCCTCTGTGGATTCTCTCTTTGAGGGCGTGTGTTTTTGAGACTGATCTCAAAAATACACATCCACTACATAGACTATTTTCTTACTTGGAGGCCTTACTTGACAAATACGCTATTTCGCGAGGCGTTTACACCTTATCGCAGGATGTTGCCCGATGTACGATTTGGAGCATGTGTGGCCTATCTGACCGGCGAGGCAGCTCAATAACTTCGGCAACGCAGGTGGGGCTTTAGTGCGTGAAAGTGGTGCTCAATCGTGTGCGGATGGGGCTGGAGTGGCGACTTTTGCAGGCACCGGGGAGCTTTTGTGGTTCAGTAATAATGACGATGGAAGCAGAGAGCGTGGGTAGGCGGTATCTTTATCTAAGGGAAACTCCCCGCTCCCACTTGCTGACCGCTTTGTCCGACACAAATAATTTCTGGGCCAGCTGGCGCTGGGTCAGGCCCTTCTCTTTGCGGAGGGCGGCAAGAAACTTGCCGAAGGATTCTTTGTCCAGATCGTACATGGGATCACCTCGTTTTTGCTGTTCTGGTGGTTCCAGTGTACCCGGGCGGCGGCCGGACGTCAACCGACTGGCGGTAGAATTGCGATGCTGCGATGGAAAAAGCCCGCCGCCCCGGGATGGTTCCGGGAGGCGGCGGTCTCGGGATTGATGGCGCACTCCCGCTGCTTTTTCGAGTCGAAGGCGCGGCGGGAAAACAGGGTGGAACTACCCCGCTGCTGTCTGCTGCACAAAGGCATAAACACCAGGCTTTGATTCCAAAGTTGTGTGCCAGCAGGGATGCTGCCCGCCCCTATTGGAAACCCGGAGCCAAAGAGGGGACACCCCGTTTTGAAATCACCCCGGCCTTTTCACATTCCAAATCATGGGTTGCGAAAAGCCATCTCACAGGCTGGGTTTTTGCCAGCCGGTGGGATTGCTGAAAATGCAGGGAGTGCTTGACATCCATTGCGGTTAGCGATTATATTTGCTGCAGCAACCGTAAATTGGGAGCCGGGATCATGCAAAAGGCGGGGCCCTGACACCGCAAACAGCTGGCCCGGCTGCGTGAGCTGACGCAGACCGCAGAAGAGATTGAAAAGACAGGGGAACATGCAGGAGTGATGCTGTCCATGCAGAAGGGGTTTGACGCTTCCGGCAGGATGGTGAGAGAAAAGGGATGCCGCAGCCGGGGGATGATCCCGGCAGGGCAGCTCTTTATTTGGATGGGGCAGGGATCATTTCGACAAACTGCCCAAAAACGTTTTCTAAATATTTTCGTTTGTTTTTTGCGGATCCTCTTGGAAAAAAAGACAGTCTGTGTTATGCTTTCCTTTGAAAAAAGAAAGACATGCGTCAGCTGAAATCTTGCGGCAGAGAAAAAGGGCTGATCCAGTGGAGGAAAGGTGATAGGATGGAACGAGCAACGATTCGGGATGTGGCCAAAAAGGCGGGGGTGTCAATCACGACGGTGTCCAAGGCGCTGAACGATTACACCGATGTCAACCCCGAAACCCGCAAACGAATCCAGGAGATTGCACGCCAGATGAACTATGTGCCCAATGTGGCAGGGCGCAGCATGGGGGGCCGGGTGGACAAGGTCATCGGCCTGCTGATCAACGATCTGCGCCCCATCGACCCGTCCGGTTCGGTGTATGGCATTCTCAGCGGCGTTTGCCATGCCTGCCAGGACAACAACATCGAGTTCATCCTGATGACCACCGACGGCAAACAGCAGACCCAACGCCCCCTCAAGGTGCTGTGCCTGCGCAAGCAGCTCACAGGGCTGGTCTGCGCCGGTTTCCGGCTTCACGACCCCTATCTGCAGCAACTGGAGGAGATCGACATCCCCTGCGCTTTCATTGATATCCGCACCGACAAACCCGATGTGCTGGATATCACCATGGACAACGAGCGGGCCGCCCGGGAGGCGGTGTCCTTCCTGATCAAGAACGGGCGCAAAAACATCGCCCTGGTGAACGGCGGCCCCGACGCCGATGTGTCCATCCTGCGCGGCAGCGGCTACCGGTGGGCCCTGGAGGATGCAGGGCTGACCGTCCGCCCCGACTGGATGATCACCGCCAACTTCGACGAGAACATCGCCTATCAGAAAACCAGGGCCTTCCTGGAACAGTACCCCCAGGTGGACGCCTTTTTCTGCGCCAGCGACCTGATGGCCCTGGGGGTCTGCCGGGCCATTGAGGAACGAGGCCTCACCGTCGGTGAGGAGATTGCGGTGATCGGCTTCGACGACATCCCGGTGGCCCGCTACCTCCACGGCGGCCTCACCACCATCCGCCAGGATTTTTACCTGATGGGCTACATGGCGGGCAAGGCCATCTACCAGAAAATCGAGGGCCAGCCCGACGTCCATGTGGATCACATGATGTATGAGCTGGTGGTGCGGGGCAGCGCCCGCGGCAAACTATAAAACTGGATAGAGTATACAAAACCTCCCCGGCATCTTTGTGGATTCTGAGAATGTACAAATGCCGGGGAGTGTGTTATTCTATCCACGAAAGATTACAAAAACGTTTTCGCAACCGGGCAGGAGGGGTCAGGTTTATGAAAAACCACAAAATGGTGCGGGGGATCATGCGGCTGCTGTGCGCATCCATCGACTATCTGATCCTGATGGTGCCGGTGCAGTTTGTGCTGCTGGCCTGGATCCAGACCAACGCCCTGTCGGCCGACTTTTTGTTCCGGCTGCTCTTCGCGGTGTACGGGGTGCTGATGGTGGAGTACAACAACGGCGCCACCCTGGGCAAAAAGATCGGCCGCCTTAAGGTGGTGGACCGGGCCGGCGGCAAGCCGCCCATCCTCTATGTGGGCCTGCGGGAGCTGATCCGGGCCATGTACCTGATCCCGGTGGCGGGATGGATCGCCGGCCTGGTGAGCGTCGTGATGCTCTTTGCAGCGGGCACCACCCTCCACGACATGGCCGGCAATACCCGGGTGATCTTCCGCTGGGAAGAAGAACCCGCCCCTGAACAGGAGGCCAAACCGTGAACCTGGACGACATCTTTCAGATCGAACCCACAGACCCCCTGGTGCAGTTCAGCCCCCTGATGCTGGGGGGCTGCATCCTGGCCGCCATCCTGCTGGGATGGTTCTGCGCCCGGCGGTACGCCGACACCAACGACATCCAAAGGAGCATCCGGCTCTACCTGCCTCTGGCGGTGGTCTGCTGTGTGGTGTTCTGGCTGCTGGGGCTGCCGCTGCTGTTTGCGGCGGGCTGCCAGCTGTGCGGCCTGGTGGTGATGGTGTGGATCTCCAACTACTATTTTTATCATTGACTTTGCGGGGAAAACCCGTGTAAGTGCCCGGAATCCGGGCTATTTTTCAACCTGATATCAAAAACGTTTTCGATCCCCGGAAACATCATTTAGGAGGATTTTTCTTATGGCTATGGATTATTCGCGTGCCGACCAGTGGATTGTGGCAGAGGACAGCTTTGAGCCCGAGTATCTGGGCAAGGCTGAGTCCATCATGTGCCAGGGCAACGGCTACCTGTGCCTGCGCAATGCAACCGACGAGTTCAACGCAGGGGAGCAGCGGGACCTGTTTGTGGCCGGCACCTTCAACAAGTTCGACGACAACGAGGTCACCGAGCTGCCCAACGCCGCCGATGTGTCCCGGCTGGACCTGCGGCTGGACGGGCTGCGGTTCAATCTGCTCACCGGCAAGGTGGAGTCCTATGACCGGGCCCTCAACCTGAAAACCGGCGAGACGGTGCGCCGGGTGGTCTGGGCCGCCCCCAACGGCAAGCGGTACCAGCTGGCGTTCAGCCGCTTTGTCTCCCTCAACCGGCTGCATCTGATCGCCCAGAAGCTGGAGGTCACCCCCCTGGACGGGGAGATGGAGCTGGACCTGGTCGGCGGCATCAACGGCCAGATGAACAACGGCGGCAGCCAGCACTTCTCGGAAGGGGACAAGCGGCTGTTTGAGGGCCGCCACATGCAGTACAACCAGACCACCGAGCAGTCGGGGATCCACTTTGTGTTCCACACCACCTTCTCCTTTGCCATGGACGGTGTGCCCCAGGAGGAAAAGGGCTTCATCGTGATGGACCGCCGGATCATCAAGCAGGAATTCAAGGTCACCATCCCCGCCGGCAAGACCCTCACCGTCCAGAAGCTGTCCACCGTCTACACCTCCCGCGACCGGGACAGCGAGGGGCTGGACCTGGCCGGCCTCCAGAGCAAGGCTCTGGCCGGCCACCAGGAGGTCTGCGCCATGGGCTACGACGCCCTGCTGGCCGAGAGCGCAAAAGCCTGGGCCGACAAGGTGTGGAACAATGTGCCGGTGACCATCCGCTCTGAGAACCCCTTTGATCAGCTGGCCATCCGCTTCGCCCAGTATCACCTGTACATCATGACCCCCCGGCACGACAACCGGATGAACATCGGCGCCAAGGGCCTGTCGGGCGAGGGCTACAAGGGCCACACCTTCTGGGATACCGAGATGTTCATCCTGCCCTACTTCATCTACAGCGCCCCTGAGATCGCCCGCAGCCTGGAGGAGTACCGCTGGCTCAGCCTGCCCGGCGCCCACAAGAAGGCCGCCGGCAACCACTACCAGGGCGCCCAGTTCCCCTGGGAGTCGGCCTGGATTGACGACGGCGAGGTGACCCCTGTCTGGGGCGCTGCCGACATCGTCACCGGTCTGCCCATCAAGATCTGGTCCGGCTTCATTGAGCAGCACATCACCGCCGACGTGGCCTACGGCGCCTGGGAATACTATCAGGTGACCGGGGACCAGGACTTCATGGACCGCTGCGGCTATGAGCTGATCCTGGACACCGGCAAGTTCTGGGCCAGCCGCCTGGAAGAGGGCACCGACGGCCTGCTCCACATCAACGACGTGGTGGGCCCCGACGAGTACAAGGAGCACGTGGACGACAACGCCTTCACCAACTATATGGCAGCCTGGAACATCCGCAAGGCCCTGGAGTACAGCCGCCAGCTCAAGGCAGAGCGGCCCGAGCTGTACCAGGCCCTGGATCAGAAGCTGGGCCTGGCTGCCCTGGAGCCCCAGTGGGAGAGCAAGCTGGAGCGGATCTACCTGCCCCATCCCCGTGAGGACCTGGTGATCCCCCAGGACCGCACCTACCTGACCCTGAAGGACATCGACCTGACCAAGTACAAGAACCAGACCAACGTGGGCAGCATCTACCGGGACTACAACCAGGAGCAGATCACCCACATGCAGGTGTCCAAGCAGGCCGACATCCTGATTATGTTCCTGCTGCTGGAAAACCAGTTCAGCGCCGACGTCAAGCGGGCCAACTGGAATTATTACGAGCCCCGCACCCTCCACGATTCTTCGCTGTCCCTGTCCACCCACTGCATCCTGGCCAACGACATGGGCAACCGGGATATGGCTTACCGCCTGTTCTCCAGCGCTGCCGCCATCGACGTGGGCCCCAACATGAAGACCAGTGACGCCGGCATCCATGCCGCCTCCCTGGCCGGCATCTGGCAGTCGGTGGTCTACGGCTTCGGCGGCGTGCGGATGCTGGACGGCAAGCTGCGGATCAACCCCGCTCTGCCCGACGCATGGTCTGCGCTGGACTTCTACCTCTACTGGCACGGCCAGAAGCTCCACGTCACGGTGGACCACACCGCTCTCCAGATCGAAAACCTCACCGGCACCCAGGCCGTGGAGCTGACGGTCTATGACAAAACCTGCCAGGTGAAGGACCAGATCCGCGTAGAACTGTAAAATCATCGGTCAAGTTGTCCAAAAGAAAAAGCGGATGTTTGTTTAAAAAGCGAATTGTATACAAAAACGTTTTCGTATACAATAAATGCAGTCGAAAACGTTTTTGCAAAGTGCAAAAGCAGATGAAGCGAAAAAGTTTGAAGGAGGCTTTTTTCCATGAAAAAGATCAATCGTCGTTCGTTCCTGGTTGGCTGCGGTGTGACTGCTGCCGCCGCTGCCCTCACCGCCTGCGGCGGCTCCTCGTCCACCGCAGCCAGCACCGCCGGTTCCTCTGCCGGTTCTGCTGCATCCGGCAGCGGGGACTTCTCGGGCCGGACCCTGACGGTGGGCATCTGGGGCGGCAACGACCAGGAGACCGCCGGCATCAACCAGCTGAAGGAAAACTTTGAGGCAGCCCACAACTGCACCGTGGAGCTGAAGGTGTACACCGACTTCAACACCCAGTTCCAGGCCGACCTGATCGGCCAGACCGCTCCCGACACCTTCTATGTGGACGGCAGCATGTTCCCCTTCTATGGCTCTCTGGGCGTGATGGATGTGCTGGACCCCGAAGCGTATGAGATGGATGCCTTCTATCCCAACCTGATCGAGGCATTCACCAACGACGAGGGAACCCTGTGCATTCCCAAGGACGTTTCCACCCTGGCCACCTACTACAACATTGACCTGCTGGCTGCCTGCGGCTACACCGGCGACGACATCCCCGACAGCTACGATGACTACATGGCCTTCCTGACCGACCTGCAGGCCAAGCTGGACGAGGCCTACGGCAAGAACCAGATTGCCGCCATGACCTACAACCAGGATCTGTCCCGCAACCTGTGCATCCTGCAGGACGGCGGCAACAGCCTGATCGACGACGAAGGCTATGCAACCCTGACCGGCGAGGGCGTGGTCAACAACATGCAGTTCATCCTGGACTTTGTCAATGCAGGCGTCTGGAAGACCCCCAGCGACCTGGGCCTGGGCTGGAACGGCGAGGCCTTCGGCACCGGCAAGGTGGCCATCATGGAGGAAGGCAACTGGGTTTACGGCACCCTGAAGAACGACTACAGCGACATCAACTTCGGCGTCAAGGCCATGCCCAGCTACAACGGCACCCAGTACTCCATGAGCTACACCGTGGGCTACGGCATCTACAGCCTGAGCCAGAACAAGGACATGGCTTCTGCCTGGATCAAGTATGTCACCAGCGTGGAAGGCGAGGACATCTGGTGCTCCACCGCAGGCTGCCTGCCTCCTCGTGCCGACGCCGCCGAGGCCATGGACGTGGAGAGCGATCCCGTCTGGAAGGTCCACTCTGAGATGACCAAGTGCTCGCTGCCCTGGCAGCTGGGCAACAACGCCTCTCTGATCAACACTGCCTATCAGAACTACTTCCCCCTGGCCGTCAGCGGCGAGATGACCACCCAGGAGTTCCTGCAGGCCGCACAGGATCAGGCCAACCAGGAGATCACCAACGCAGGCTGATTCCTCCGGGATTCATAACCCAGAAGATGTAAAGGGAGGAATCGCACTATGCCAAAAGGAATGCATGGGGAGCCGCCAGGCGCCGCCGCCATCCAGTTCAGCAAGCGCCCCAGCAAGCGCAGGCTGCAGGAATGGCGCCAGGGTTATCTGTTTTTGACCCCGGCCCTGATTGTCCTGGGAATCTTCATCGGGATTGCTGCCGTCTTTGTGGTGTACCTGTCCTTCCACAAGGTGAACCTGTTTACCAACAGCTACACCTTTGTGGGGCTGGAAAACTACACCCGGCTTCTGACCGACAGCATGGCCCTCAAGGCGCTGACCAACACCCTGTCTTTCTCGGTGGTGGTGGTGCCCTGCCAGACCATCATTGCACTGATCATCGCCACGGTGCTGAACAGCAAGATCCGCGGCAAATACTTCTTCCGCACCGTTTACTTCCTGCCCACCCTGACCTCCAGCTCGGCGCTGACCATCATCTTCATGTTCATGTTCAGCGTCACCGGCCCCATCAATATGATGCTGATCCAGGCGGGGATCCTGCCTGAGGGCGGGGGCATCAACTTCCTGGACAACCCCAGCTTTGCCCTGAAGGTCATCATGGTCATGAACATCTGGTCCACCGTGCCCCAGTACACCACCATGTACCTGGCCAGCCTGCAGGACCTGCCCGTCTCCCTCTATGAGGCGGCCGAGATCGACGGCGCCAACGTGGTGCAGCGGTTCATCAACATCACGGTACCCTATCTGAAGCCCATCACCACCTATGTGCTGCTGACCGGCATCATCGGCACCCTGCAGATGTTCGACCAGGCCTACATCTTCTCCAACGGCTCGGGCGGCCCGGCCAACAGCACCCTGACTGTCTCGCTGATGGTTTACCGCTACGCCTTCGGCACCAACAACGCCATGGGCTACGCGGCCTGCATCGCCATCATCCTGGCGCTGGTGATCATGGCGGTGTCCATGCTGGCCGAAAAGCTCAACAGCTCCGAGCGGTGGTATTAAGGAGGCGGAATCATGAAACCCAAAATGACCGTTGGCCGCGCCGTTATGTACATCATCCTGATTGTTTACGCGGTCATCACCCTGTATCCCTTCCTGTGGATGGTGGCAGCCTCCTTCAAACCCCTGCGGGAGATTGTGGGCGGCAACATGGCTCTCATCTCGGAGAACATGACCCTGGACAACTACGCCACCATCTTCGGCCACAGCTCCCTGTTCCCCCGGTGGTTCCTGAACTCCCTGTTTGTGTCGGTTGTGGGCACTGTGATCAACGTCTACATCAACTCGATGGCCGGCTATTCCCTCAGCCGCCTGAGCTTCCCCGGGCGGGACAAGATCTACCACGGATTGCTGCTGCTGATGATGATCCCCGGCCAGGTGCTGCTGATCCCCAACTACCTGCTGCTGAAAGAGTTCGGGATGCTGGATTCCTTCACGGCCCTGATTCTGCCCTCGGCCGCCAACATCGGCAACATCTTCCTGATGCGGCAGTTCTTCATCAATTTCCCCAAAGATGTCTGCGAAGCAGCTGAGATCGACGGCCTGAGCCGCTACGGCGTCTTCTTCCGGGTGGCCATGCCCCTGGCACGGCCCACCATCGCCACCACCGCCATCTTCGGCTTCATGGGCTTCTGGAACGCCTTCACGGCGCCCATGCTCTACATCAAGACAGCGTCCAAGTATACCCTGACCTTGGGCCTGCAGAGCTTCCAGTCCCAGAACGCCGGCACCATGTGGAACGAAGTCATGGCGGCGGCCTGCATCTCGGTTTTGCCCATCATTCTCCTGTATCTGATCTTTAACAAATTCTTTATGGTTGGCCTCCGTATGGACGGCGAAAAGTAAATCACGGGGACCGGTTCTGGATATACGGTGTATCTTCCTGACGCCGGTCCCCCTTTTTATGCCTTTTTGCAAGGAGACGCTATGAAAAAAGCATGGTGGAAAGAAAGCGTGGTCTACCAGATCTATCCCCGCAGCTTTCAGGATTCAAACGGCGACGGCATCGGCGATCTGCCGGGCATCATCCGCCGGCTGGACTACCTGAAAGAGCTGGGGGTGGATGTGCTGTGGATCTCCCCCTTTTACAAGTCCCCCGGCCGGGACAACGGCTATGACATCAGCGATTACCAGGCCATCCAGGCCGAGTTTGGCACCATGGCCGATTTTGACCAGCTGCTGGCCCAGGCCCATGCCCGGGGCCTGCGGGTGGTGATCGACCTGGTGGCGAACCACACCTCGGACCAGCACCCCTGGTTCATCGAGAGCCGGTCGGGCCGCAGCAACCCCAGGCGGGATTACTACATCTGGCGGGACGGCAAAAACGGCGGGCCCCCCAACAACTGGGGCTCCAACTTCTCGGGCAGCGCCTGGAAGCTGGATGAGGCCACCGGCCAGTACTACCTCCACACCTTCGGGGATTTCCAGCCCGACCTGAACTGGGACAACCCGGCGGTCCGGGAGGAAGTGTTCCGGATGATGCGCTGGTGGTGCGACAAAGGGGTGGACGGCTTCCGGATGGACGTCATCAGCATGATTTCCAAGACCCCCGAGATGCCGGACGGGCAGCTGAAGCCCGGCAGCCGGTACGGCAATTTCGGCCCCTATGTGGTCAACGGCCCCCATGTCCACGACTACCTGCAGCAGATGAACCGGGAAGTGCTGTCCCGCTACAACCTGCTGACGGTGGGGGAGTGCTCGGGGCTGACGGTGGACCAGGCCTGCCGCTACGCCAACGAGGAGGGCACCGAGCTGAGCATGGCGTTCCAGTTTGAGCACATGGATCTGGACGGCGGGGAGAGCTTCAAGTGGAACACCCGCAAAATCAACCTGGTGGAGCTGAAAGCCCTGCTGACCAAGTGGCAGAAGGGGCTGGAGGGCCGTGCCTGGAACAGCCTGTACTGGTGCAACCACGACCAGCCCCGGATTGTCAGCCGGATGGGGGACGACACCACCCCCGAACTGCGGGAAAAGAGCGCCAAGGCCCTGGCCCTGTGCCTCCACATGATGCAGGGCACCCCCTACGTCTACCAGGGGGAGGAGCTGGGGATGACCAACGCCCCCTTCGGGGAACTTTCGGACTTCCGGGACATCGAGAGCATCAACGCCTACCGGGAGCTGACCCAGACCGGCGTCATGGAGCCCGAGCGGATGCTGGAGTGCCTGCGGTACAAGAGCCGGGACAACGCCCGTACCCCCATGCAGTGGGACGGTACCCCCAATGCCGGCTTCACCGCCGGCAATCCCTGGATCATGGTGAACCCCAATTACACCCGGATCAATGCGGCGGACCAGCTGGCCCGGCCCGACTCGGTGTTCCATTTCTACCAGAAACTGATCCGGCTGCGCCACACCCACGAGATCATTGTCTACGGCAGCTATGACCTGCTGCTGCCCGATGACCCCCAGCTCTACGCCTACACCCGGACCCTGGGCAGGGAAAAGCTGCTGTGTGTCTGCAACCTCACCGGCCGCCCGGCATCCTTCGACCTGCCGGCGGAATGGGAGGGCGCACAGGTGTTGATCGCTGTGGATCAGCCGCCCCGGGGCCGCCGGGTCACCCTGGCCCCCTGGGACGGGTTTGCCCTGCTCCAAACAAACGAAAAGAATGCATAAGGAGAGACCAATCATGAAGTACAAAGCAGTTATTTTTGACCTGGACGGCGTCATCTGCACCACCGACGAATACCACTATCAGGCCTGGAAAAAGATGGCCGACAGCATGGGCATCTACTTTGACCGCACCATCAACAACCGGCTGCGGGGGGTGTCCCGGATGGAGAGCCTGGAGATCATCCTGGAGCAGTACCACGGCCCGGCCCTGAGCGAGGAGCGGAAGGTGGAGCTGGCCACCATGAAGAATGACATCTACCGGGAGAGCCTCCATCAGCTGTCCCCGGCGGATCTGTCGGCAGAGGTCAAGAACACCCTGGACACCCTGCGGGCTGACGGGCTGAAACTGGCCATTGGCTCTTCCAGCAAGAACACCAAGTTCATCCTGGGCCAGCTGGGCCTGGGGGATTACTTTGACGCGGTGAGCGACGGCAACAACATCACCAGGTCGAAGCCCGACCCCGAGGTCTTTTTGAAGGCCGCCCAGATGGTGGGCCTGGCCCCGGCGGACTGCCTGGTGGTGGAGGACGCCGTGTCGGGCGCCCAGGCCGGCCATGCCGGCGGCTTTGATGTGGCCTGCGTGGGGGATGCCTCCAAGGCCGGCGCCGGTGACTACAATATGGCTTCCTTCGGCGAGCTCACCCGGATTGTGACCGGCGGCTGAGGGCTGCCCGGCAGAAAACAGATCAAAAGGCTGACAGTTTGTGCACAGGCTGTCAGCCTTTTGCTTTTCAACCGGATGCAGAAAACCATGTCATCCGGATGGCCTGGACAAAGGCTGCCGGTGCAGGGGATGAAACCCCGCCGGCGGCGGGACGTCAGCCGGCCGGCGGTGGAACCGCGATGCTGCGGCGAGAACAAAAAGCCCGCCGCCCCGGGATGGTTCCGGGAGGCGGCGGGCGATGGGGATCGGATGGCAGAAAGGGAAGCGGGGCCCGTTACAGGATGTCGATGTACTCACCCTTCAGGGCCTTGTTCATGCTGCGGACGGCGCAGAACTTGCCGCACATCGAGCAGCTGTCCTCTTCCTCGGGGGAGCGGTCGGCCCGGATGGCCCTGGCGGTCTCGGGGTCGATGGCGCACTCCCACTGTTTTTCCCAGTCGAAGGTGCGGCGGGCGTCGGCCATGGCATCGTCACGGTCCCGGGCGTGGGGGATCTTCTTGGCGATGTCGGCGGCGTGGGCCGCGATCTTGGAAGCGATGATGCCCTGTTTCACGTCCTCCAGGTTGGGCAGGGCCAGGTGCTCGGCGGGGGTCACATAGCACAGGAAGGCGGCGCCGGAGGAAGCCGCGATGGCCCCGCCGATGGCGGCGGTGATGTGGTCATAGCCGGGGGCGATGTCGGTGACGATGGGCCCCAGCACATAGAAGGGGGCGCCCATGCAGACGGTCTGCTGGATCTTCATGTTGGCCGCCACCTGGTCCAGGGGCATGTGGCCGGGGCCTTCGATCATCACCTGGACGTCCTTGGCCCAGGCCCGCTTGGTCAGCTCGCCCAGCCGCACCAGCTCCTCGATCTGGCACACGTCGCTGCCGTCGGCCAGGCAGCCCGCCCGGCAGGCATCCCCCAGGGAGATGGTGACGTCGTATTCCCGGCAGATGTCCAGGATCTCGTCGAAGTGCTCATAGAAGGGGTTCTCCTGGCCGGTCATGCACATCCAGGCAAACACCAGGGAGCCGCCCCGGGAGACGATGTTCATCTTCCGCTTGTGGGTCTTGATCTGGTCGATGGTCTTGCGGGTGATGCCGCAGTGGAGGGTGACGAAGTCCACCCCGTCCTCTGCGTGGAGCCGCACCACGTCGATGAAGTCCTGGGCGGTGAGGGTGGCCAGGTCCCGCTGGTAGTGGATGACGCTGTCATACACCGGCACCGTGCCGATCATGGCGGGGCACTCGTGGGTCAGCTTCCGGCGGAAGGGCTGGGTGTTGCCGTGGGAGGACAGGTCCATGATGGCCTCGGCCCCCATGTTGACGGCGGCCATCACCTTCTGCATCTCCACGTCGTAGTCCTTGCAGTCCCGGGAGACGCCCAGGTTGACGTTGATCTTGGTGCGCAGCATCGAGCCCACGCCGTTGGGGTCAATGCAGGTGTGGAGACGGTTGGCGCAGATGACCACCTGGCCTTTGGCCACCCAGTCCCGGATCTCTTCGGGGGTGCGGTATTCCTTGGCGGCCACTGCCTCCATCTCGGGGGTGATGATGCCCTTGCGGGCGGCTTCCATTTGGGTTGCATAGGTTCGCATGGGAAAAACTTCCTTTCTGACCGTCAGACTGTATTTATTCCGGGGTGTCGGGGCTCTGGGCGAAGACACCCTGCAAAGCAAAACCGTGGTGCATGGGGCCGCTGCCGCAGCCCAGGTCCAGCATGGCGGCCAGGGCGCCGGACAGGTAGTCCTTGGCCCGGCGGATGGAATCCTCCATCGAATAGCCCTTGGCCAGGTTGGCGGCGATGGCAGAGGAGAGGGTGCAGCCGGTGCCGTGGGTGTTGGGGTTGTCGATCCGTTTGCCCCGGAACCACACCGGCCCCCCGGGGCCGTACAGCAGGTCATTGGCGTCGCTGACCCGGTGGCCCCCCTTCACCAGGACGGCGCAGCCGCAGCTGTCATACAGCTTGCGGCCCGCGGCCTCCATGTCCGCCTCGTTGTGGATTTCCAGCCCCGACAGCACCTGGGCCTCGGGGATGTTGGGGGTGATGAGGGCGGCCATGGGCAGCAGGACCTCCTTGAGGGCGGCCACGGCGTCGGTCTCCAGCAGGGCCGAGCCGCTGGTGGCCACCATCACCGGGTCCACCACAATCTGTTGGGCCTGGTACTGGTGCAGCTTTTGGCCGATGACCTGGATCAGGTCCGCCGAGGACACCATCCCGATCTTCACCGCGTCGGGGCGGATGTCGGTAAAGACGGCGTCCAGCTGCTGGCCCAGGAAGGCCGGGGTCACCTCCGAGATGGCGGCCACCCCGGTGGTGTTCTGGGCGGTGAGGGCGGTGATGGCGCTCATGGCGTACACCCCGTTCATGGTCATGGTTTTGAGATCAGCCTGAATGCCGGCGCCTCCGCTGCAGTCGCTGCCTGCAATGGTCAATGCTGTGTGCAGTTTCATGGAATGAGTCTCCTTTCGGTTCAGCATCGTTTTGTAAAGCGGCAGAAGGTGGTGCCCCCAATATGCCGCTGGGAATCTGTGTTACTGGCCGGACACCATCCGGCGGGAAAGCTCTGCCAGGTCCTGGGCGGCCCGGCGGGGGTCCGGGGCGCCGAAGATGGCGGACACCACCGCCACCCCGTCCACCCCCGAGCCGGACAGCTCCAGGATGTTCTTTGCCGAGATGCCCCCGATGGCCACCTTGGGGAGGTCCACCGCCTGGCAGATGGCCTTCAGGGTGTCCCGGGACATGGCCCCGGCGTCGGCCTTGGTGGAGGTGGAGAACACCGCCCCCAGCCCCAGGTAGTCGGCGCCGCCCCGGGCGGCCCGGACCGCTTCCTCCACCGTGTGGGCCGAGACGCCCACCATCAGTTTGTCCCCGACCATCCGGCGGACGGCCGACACTTCCATGTCCTCCTGGCCCACGTGGACGCCGTCGGCGCCGCAGGCCAGGGCGATGTCCACCCGGTCGTTGACGATGAAGGGGACGCGGTACCGCCTGCAGAGGGCGGCCATCTCCCGGGCTTCGGCCAGGAAGGCGTCGTCCTCCAGGTGCTTTTCCCGCAGCTGCAGGCAGGTGACGCCCCCCTGCAGGGCGGCTTCCGCCTGCTGCAGCAAAGTCATGGGGCCGGTCCAGGCCCGGTCGGTGACGGCGTACAGCAGCATGGTGTGTTTATCGCATTTCATAGCGGGCTCCTTGTTCCAGCGTGTCGGGCGCCAGGCGGTCCATGGCGTCGATGATGTAGGTGCGGTAGGTGGCGTTGCCGTCCAGAGGCCCCATACGGCTGTGGGCGATCTCCCCGCACAGCCCCATGGCGCAGACGGCAGCCGCCGCAGCCTCCAGAGGGGTGTCGGGGCTGGCGGCCAGGAAGGCCCCCGCCAGGGCCGACAGCTGGCAGCCGGTGCCGGTGACCCGGCCCATCTCGGGGCGGCCGTTGTAGATGCACCAGGTCTTTTCGGCGTCCGACACCAGGTCGATGGCCCCGGTCATGGCCACCACCGCCCCGGTGCGGGCCGCGAGGGCTTTCACAAAGGCGGCCATCTGGTCCAGGTTTTCGGGGGTGACCCGGTCGGCCGCCGCTGCGTCCACCCCCTGGGTGGAACCGCTGCCACGGGCCAGAGCTTTCAGCTCCGAGGCGTTGCCCCGGATCAGGGTGGGGCGCACCTGTTCCAGCAGCCGGAGGGCCGCCGATGAGCGGAGGGCCGAGGCCCCCGCCCCCACCGGGTCCAGCACCACCGGATGGCCCAGGGCTTTGGCCCGGCGGCCGGCCGCCTCCATGGCGGGCAGGGTCTGCTGGTGGAGGGTGCCGATGTTCAGCACCAGCCCGGCGGCCAGGGCGGTGATTTCCTCCACCTCCCCGGGGTCATCGGCCATGATGGGCCGGGCCCCGCAGGCCAGCAGCAGGTTGGCGCAGTCGTTGGCGGTGACGTAGTTGGTGATGCAGTGGATCAGGGGGTTCTGGGCCCGGAGGGTTTTCAGCAGGGTTCCAAACATGGGGCGTTCTCCTTTACGGCTTGCTCTGGAGGGCAGCTTTGGCCCGGCGCCAGGCGCCGGTGTCCCGCAGGGCGTACAGGATCACCCCCGACAGGATGGACCCGCCCACCGTGGACACCAGGAAGGGGATGATGTAGGCGTAAAAGGCGATGCTGCCGGCGCTCTGGCCCATCAGCACCACCGCCACCGGGTAGGCGCACAGGCCGCCCAGGATCCCGGTGCCGAACACTTCGGCCACCAGGGTGAGGAAGAGGGAACGGGTTTTCCAGTAGGTGATGCCGGCCAGCAGGGCGCCGATCATGCTGCCGGGGAAGGCCATCAGGCTCCCCAGGCCCAGCAGGTTCCGCAGCAGGCTGGCGGCGAAGGCCGCCGCCACCCCGTACCAGGGCCCCAGCAGCACCGCGCACAGGATGTTCACCATGTGCTGCACCGGGGCGCACTTGCTGCCCAGCACCGGGAAGGAAAACAGGCTCCCCACCACCGCCACGGCACAGAGGATGCCGGCCAGGGTGAGCTTACGGACATTGGTTTTCTGCATAAGACGTACCTCCTCAAAAGCGGACGGCGGGAAAACGGCAGCAGCGATGGCCCCCGTTTCCCCGCAGTCGGGTGAAACAGGATACCTTTGCCCGGGGCAAAGGCCGGTCGAAGCTGGATGGCTTCCTCTCACGCCGGAACACGGCTTCCCATCGCTCGATACAAGATCCAAGGCGCTCCCCTCGATCCGTCCGCGTCTGGCCGCGGATGCCGTCCCTCTGCCCCCTCCTGCGGGCAGGCACAAAAAAATCGGAGATGCCTGATTTGGCATCTCCGATGATACAAGCGCTTGCGGTCCCTACGTTGGCATTATCCAAATCAGGTTTGCGGGTCGAAGGGCACACCTTCCTCTCAGCCTGTCTGCAAGCTCCCCGGGTATGAAATTTCTTCAGGGGCAAAAAGCCTCCTGACGGCTCACAGTATAGCGCGGCGGGGCCTCCTTGTCAAGGGCGGTTGCAGCGGGGAAGGTTTGGGGGTATACTGGGGGAAAAACAGAAAGGCGGTCGAAACATGACAGACAGGGAAGGGCAGCTGCTGTACAGCGCGCTGTGCTATGAGGAGGGCCATCCCCGGCGGACCCAGCACATCTTAAAGGTATACGCCCTGGCCAAGATGCTGGCCCGGCAGGCGGAACTGGACGAGCACCAGGAGGCGGTGCTGGGGGCGGGGGCCATCCTCCACGACATCGCCATCAAGGACTGCAAGGACCGGGGCCTGAAGGCCACCCAGGCCGAGCAGCAGCAGGCCGCCCCGGCCCTGGCGGCGAAGTTCCTGGCAAAGGCGGGGTACCCGGCGGACTTTTTGCCCGAGGTGCTGGAGCTGGTGCTCCATCACCACGAATACAGCCGGCCCCGGGGCCCGCTGATGCAGCTGCTGATGGAGGCCGACCTGATCGTCAACTGCTACGAGTGTCCCCCCGACCCGGCCCGGCGCCAGGAGATCCGGTCAGTTTTCCGGACACCCCAGGGGCGGCAGCTTGTTTCTCTTACTTTTCTGGAAGAAAAGTAAGCAAAGGCAGCGGCGGCGACCGCGTCCAGTGGACGAAGCAGGAAGCCGCCGCTGGCGCAGCGCTCCAATTTTCACAAGGGCGCTCCTGCGGCCCGCAGGGAAAATTGGCTAAGCGCAAGAGGACGGCACACCGCGGCGACCCGCGCTGCATATTTGGTCAACGGCAACCCGGAGCAGCGCTCCAATTTTCACAAGGGCGCACCGCCGCCCGCCGAGAAAATTGGCTAAGCGCAAGAGGCAAACACAGCGACCGCGTCCGGTGGACGAAACAGGGAGCTGTGTTTGGCGCAGCGCTCCAATTTTCACAAGGGCGCACCGCCGCCCGCCGAGAAAATTGGCTAAGCGCAAGAGGAAGGCCGCAGGGCCGGGGGAAATGCCCCCCCGCCTCAGGCGGGGTTAATCTTCGTGGGGGTGGTGGCGGTAGGCGCTGCCCGCCAGGTTGTCATAATAGCGGCGCTTGGCCCAGTACATCCGGCTGTCCGCCTCATCGGCCTGGGCCGGCAGGGAACAGGGGGCCGACCGCCAGGAGGTGCCCACCGAGCAGCTGACCCCGCTGCCTTCCAGCTGGCCCCGGACCTCCCGCACCGCCGCCTGGAAGGCCTGGCGGTCCCGCAGGCTGTCCAGCACCAGGAACTCGTCCCTGCCGATCCGGTACACCTGGCCGGGGAATTGTGCCTCCAGCCGGGCGGCCATCTGCTGGATCAATACGTCCCCGGCGCTGTGGCCCAGGGCGTCGTTGGTCTGCTTGAGGCCGTTCAGGTCAAAGCAGCCCACCCCCAGGCTGGAAAGGCTCTGGTCCCAGTGCTGTTCCAGCAGCTGGTTGTATTTGTTCCGGTTGAAGGCCCCGGTGAGGCCGTCGTGGTAGCTCAGCCGCTCCAGCTGGGCGGTCTGCCGGGCAATCTTCTCCTTCTGCAGGGCGATCTGTTCCTCTAAGTAAAGGCAGGACTGCCGGGCCATCTGCAGCGGGAAGCCCACGTCCCCTTCCTGCATCTCCTCATAGGGGTTGGAGATGTGGATGTGGAAGCAGCGCAGCTGCGCCCCGTCCCACCGGAACAGCAGGGTCACCCGCTGATGGACCCGGAGGCTGATGCCGGTGGAAGCGTCGGTGGCAATCCACACCCGGCCCGCCGGCAGATGACAGAAAAAGAAAAAACAGGAGTTTTTCCTGCCATACTGGTGGATTTGTCCTTATTATACCACAAAAATGAAAAAAGTCAGTGAAAGATGCTGACTTTTCCGGGAAAAACCCGGCACCGGCCCCGTTTTTTCCGGGAAAAACAACCCCTGTGTCAAAAACAGCGGCAGAAAAGGTAAAAGATAAAATATAAAAAAATTTAATGGAATCTCCGCGGCCGCCCGGGGCCACAAATCCAAAGCAAAAGGGGGCAAAGGCAGCTTTTTTCTTTGGAAAGAAAAGGAAAAACCTTTGGATTGTTTCAAAGCGCGAAAAATGGCAGCTGGTTTTTTGCTGTATTTTTTTACCTAAAAACGCTTGACAATCCTGGATGATCTGCTAGAATACCTGTAAAATTATTTTTTCTAAAATTTTTTAGATAAAATGATTTTCAAAAAATTTTGAAACAAACCGATTTTGGTAGACGAAAAGGAGAAATCATCATGGACTTCGAGAAGGTTAAGGAAATTGTTGTTGAGACCCTGAGCTGCGACGCCGACAAGGTGACCATGGACGCCACCCTGGCCGAGGACCTGGAGGCTGACAGCCTGTCTGCTGTGGAGCTGTCCATGGCCCTGGAAGAGGCCTTCGGCATCTCCATCGCCGACGAGGACCTGCCCAACCTGAAGACTGTGGGCGACCTGTACAAGTACCTGCAGGACCACGCTGACGAGGCTGAGAAGGCTGAGTAAGCAACCGGTCTGCGCTTCATCGCTTGTAAGGGAAAGGAGCCTCTATGACCAATCAGGAAATCCTGGAGCTGATGGCCCGGTTTGACGCCAGCAGCCTCACTGCATTCAAATTACATACCAAAGATACCGACCTGGAGATGGGCAAGGGGACGGCCGGCCTGCCGGCTGCCCCTGCTGTCCCGGCCCCGGCCCCGGCAGCAGCTGCTGCCCCCGCGGCCCCGGCTCCGGCTGCCGCTCCCGCCGCCCCCGCAGAAGAGGGCAAATGCATCACCGCCCCGGTGGTGGGCACTTTCTACGTTGCCTCTGCACCCGACCAGCCCCCCTTCGTTCAGGTGGGCGACAAGGTCCAGAAGGGGCAGACCGTCTGCCTCATGGAGGCAATGAAAATGATGAGCGAGGTCAAGGCTCCCTGCGACTGCGTCATTGAGGCCATCCTGCAGGAGGATGGCGCGCTGGTGTCCTTTGGGGATCCCCTGATCCGCTACCGGGAAGGGTGAAACCATGTTCAAGCGCATTTTGATTGCCAACCGCGGCGAGATCGCCCTGCGGATCCTGCGGGCCTGCCGTGAACTGGACATCGAGCCGGTGGTGGTCTACTCCGCCGCCGACGCCGAGGCCCTCCACGTCCAGCTGGCCGAACAGGCCTACTGCATCGGCCCTGCCCGGGCCGCCGACAGCTACCTGAACATGAACGCCATCCTGACGGTGGCCAAGGCTGCCGGCTGCGACGCCATCCACCCCGGCTACGGCTTCCTGAGCGAAAACGACCAGTTCGCCGACGCCTGCGCCGAGGCGGGCATCGCCTTCATCGGGCCCTCGGGCGACGTGATCCGGGCCATGGGCAACAAGGCCTCGGCCCGTAAGCTGATGCAGTCCGCCGGCGTGCCGGTGGTGCCCGGCTCGGACGGGGCGGTGGACACCGCCCAGCAGGCCAAGGAGATCGCCGACCGCATCGGCTATCCCGTCCTGATCAAGGCTTCCGCCGGCGCCCGACCAGCTGATCCCCCTCTTTGAGGAGGCCCGCAGCGAGTCGGTGGCCTGCTTTGGCAGCGGCGAGATGTACCTGGAAAAGCTGATCCTCAACCCCAAGCACATCGAGTTCCAGATCCTGGCCGACAAGGCCGGCAACGTGATCCAGCTGGGGGACCGTGACTGCTCCATCCAGCGCCGGAACCAGAAGATGCTGGAGGAAGCCCCCTCCAAGGCCCTGACCCCCGAGCTGCGGGAGAAGATGGGCGCCGCCGCCGTGGCAGCCGCCAAGGCTGCCCACTACGAGAACGCCGGCACCATCGAGTTTGTGCTGGACCAGGAGGGCAACTTCTATTTCATCGAGATGAACACCCGGATCCAGGTGGAGCACCCGGTCACCGAGTTTGTCACCGGGCTGGACCTGGTGCGGGAACAGATCCGGATTGCGGCCGGGCTGCCTTTGTCCCACACCCAGGAGGACATCGTCCTGCGGGGCCACGCCATCGAGTGCCGCATCAACGCCGAGGACCCGGCCAGGAATTTCCAGCCCTGCCCCGGCAAGATCAACTTCCTGCACCTGCCCGGGGGCTGCGGCGTCCGGGTGGACACCGGCCTGTACACCGGCTGCACCCTGCCGCCCTACTATGACTCCCTGATGGCCAAGCTGATCGTCTGGGCACCCACCCGGCTGGAGGCCATCCGCCGGATGCGCCGGGTGCTGGAGGAGATGATCATCGACGGGCCGGCCAACAACGCCGACCTGCTGCACCAGATCCTCTACCACCCCGAGTTTGTCCGGGGCACCTTCACCACCGCGTTCCTGGATGAAAACATGGACACCCTGCTGAAGTGGAGCCAGACCGGCGATGAGGAGGGCAAAGCATGAGCAGTGTATTTGCCCGCCGCCGCCACAAGCTGCTGAGCCTCAAGGCCCTGCGGGATTCGGGCACCATCGTCCCCGCCAACACCGAGGAGGAATGCCCCGCCTGCGGCCAGATGGTGCTCCGCCGGGACCTGGTGAAGAATTACTATGTCTGTCCTTTGTGCGGCCATCACCATCCCATCGGCGCCTACTACCGGCTGAGCCTGATTTTGGATCAGGGCAGCTTCAAGGAGCTGGATGAGGACCTGGTTTCCAACGACCCCCTGGATTTCCCCGGCTACGAGGCCAAGCTGGACGGCGCCCGCCGCCGCACCGGCCTGGGGGAGGGCGTGGTCACCGCCGTGGGCCGCATCGACGGCGCCAAGGTAGCGGCCGGCGTCCTGGACAGCCGGTTCTTTATGGGCAGCATGAGCGCTGCCCTGGGTGAGAAAGTCACCCGCCTGGTGGAATACGCCGACAAAAACAAGCTGCCCCTGATCCTGTTTTCGGCCAGCGGCGGCGCCCGGATGCAGGAGGGCATCCTCTCCCTGATGCAGATGGCCAAGACCTCCGCCGCCATTGAGCGGTTCTCGGAGCACGGCGGCCTCTACATCTCGGTGATGACCCACCCCACCACCGGCGGCGTCACCGCCAGCTTCGCCAGCCTGGGTGACATCATGCTGGCCGAGCCGGGGGCGCTGATCGGCTTTGCCGGGCCCCGGGTCATCGAACAGACCATCGGGGAAAAGCTCCCCGAGGGGTTCCAGACCGCCGAGTACCTGCTGGAGCACGGGTTCCTGGACGCCATCGTCCCCCGTGCACGGATGCGCAGCACCCTGATCCAGCTGCTGAAACTCCATGGAAAAGGAGGGGATTCCCGTGGCAAATGAGGTTGTGACCAGCGGTGTGCGCACCGCTGCCCAGCGGGTGGCCCTGGCCCGTCACGCCGACCGGCCCGGCACCCCGGATTTCGTGTCCGCCCTGTTCACCGATTTCTTTGAGCAGCGGGGGGACCGCAACTGCATGGACGACGGCGCCATCTACGGCGGCGTGGGCCTGTTCCACGGCAAGCCGGTGACCGTCATCGGCCACCGCAAGGGCCGCACCCTGGAAGAGCACGTGGCCTGCCACTTCGGCATGCCCTCCCCCGAGGGCTACCGCAAGGCCCAGCGGCTGATGCTCCAAGCCGAAAAGTTCCGCCGGCCCATCGTCACCTTCATTGATACCGCAGGGGCTTACCCCGGTCTCGAGGCCGAGGCCCACGGCCAGGGCGAGGCCATCGCCTCCACCCTGGCTCTGTCCAGCCGGCTGACCGTGCCGGTGATCTCGGTGGTCACCGGCGAAGGCGGCAGCGGCGGCGCCCTGGCTCTGGGCGTGGGCAACCGGGTCCTGATGCTGGAAAACGCCGTCTACTCGGTGCTTTCCCCCGAGGGGTTCGCCGCCATCCTGTGGAAGGACGCCTCCCGCAGCAACGAGGCCTGCGAGGTGATGAAGCTCACCGCCGCCGACCTGCTGGAACTGAAGGTGATCGACGGCATCATCCCTGAGCCGGCCGAGGGGGCCCATACCGACCCCCAGGCGGTCTACCGCGCCCTGGACGAGGTGCTGGCCAAAGAGCTGGCCGCCCTGTCCAAGATGAGCGGCAGCGCCCTGGCCGCGGCCCGGTACAAGAAATTCCGCATGATGGGCGCAAACGCCCTGAGAAAGGAGCGCCTATGAGTGGGATCAAACTGGCGGGCACCGGCTCGGCCCTGCCCGCCCGGGAAGTGACCAACTTTGACCTGGAAAAGATGGTGGACACCAGCGACGAGTGGATCACCACCCGCACCGGCATTTCCAGCCGCCACTACTGCTCGGGGGAGGAAACCCACCTGGGCCTGTGCATGGCGGCGGCCCGCAAGGCCCTGGAGAGCGCCGGGGTGGGCCCCGAGCAGATCGGGGTCTGCCTGGTGGCCAGCCTGACCCAGGACACCCTGACCCCTTCCGCCGCCTGCGTGCTGCAGAAGGAGCTGGGCCTGCCCGAGGACACCGTCTGCTTTGACCTGAACGCCGCCTGCGCCGGCTTTGTCTACGGCCTCCACATCGCCCAGTGCCTGCTGGCCGAGTGCGGCCGCAAGTACGGCCTGGTGATCGGCTGCGAGGTGCTGAGCCGGATCACCGACTTCACCGACCGGTCCACCTGCGTGCTGTTCGGCGACGGCGCCGGCGCTGCGGTGGTGCAGTGGGGGGAGGATTACCCCTCCCTGTGCGCCGTCATGGGCAGCCGGGGCAACCGCCAGTCCCTGATGATCCCCGGCGTCAACACAGGCGCCCCTTCCTATATCCACATGGACGGCAAAGAGGTTTTCCGCTTTGCAGTCGAGGTCCTGCCCCGCTGTGCCAAAGAGGTGGCCGCCAAGGCCGGCATCAGCCTGGACCAGGTGGACCACTTTGTGTTCCACCAGGCCAACCAGCGGATCCTTGATTTCGCCATCAAGAAGCTGAAGCTGAACCCCGAAAAATGCGCCGGCAACATTGCCCATACCGGCAATACTTCCGCGGCCAGCGTCCCCATCCTGCTGGATGAGCTGGTACGCTCGGGCCAGCTGCACAGCGGCCAGAAGGTGCTTTGCGCAGGCTTCGGCGGCGGACTGACCTGGGCCGGCGCGCTGCTTCAGCTTGTCTGAGGGGCCTGACGCCCACGAGAGAAAGGAGTTTCCATACCATGAAGATCAATGAACTTCTGGGAACTGAGTTCCCCATCATTCAGGGCGGCATGGCCAACATCGCCACCGGCGCCTTCGCCGCGGCTGTCTCCAACGCCGGCGCCCTGGGCATCATCGGTTCCGGCGGCTGGGACGGCGAGACCCTCCGCAAGGAGATCCGCATCGCCAAGGCTGCCACCGACAAGCCCTTCGGCGTCAACCTGATGCTGATGAACCCCCACATCGAGGACCTGGCCAAGGTGGTTGTGGAAGAGGGCGTCAAGGTGCTGACCACCGGCGCCGGCAACCCCGGCAAGTTCGTCCCCGCCTGGAAGGAAGCCGGCATCAAGGTGTTCCCCGTGGTGGCCGCCCCCATCCTGGCCAAGCGCCTGGAGCGGTATGAGGTGGACGGCTTCATCGCCGAGGGCACCGAGAGCGGCGGCCACGTGGGCGAGATGACCACCATGGCCCTGGTGCCCCAGGTGGTGGACGCCGTCAAGGCCCCCGTCATCGCAGCCGGCGGCATCGCCGACGGCCGCCAGATGGCTGCTGCCTATGCCCTGGGCGCCTGCGGCGTCCAGGTGGGTACCTGCCTGCTGGTGAGCCAGGAGTGCCCCATCCACGAGAACTACAAGAAGGCCCTGCTGAAGGCCGGCGCCAACGACACCGTGGTCACCGGCCGCACCACCGGCGCCCCCGTCCGGGTGCTGAAGAACAAGATGGCACGCCAGTACCTGGAAATGGAAAAAGAGAACATGCCGCTGGCCGAGCGGGAAAAACTGACCCTTGGCTCCCTGCGCAAGGCCGTCTTTGAGGGCGACCTGGACGGCGGCAGCTTTATGTGCGGCCAGGTGGCGGGCATGCTCCACGAGATCAAGCCCCTGCGCCAGATCTTTGAGGAACTGATGGCCGGCTGCGACGCCGCGATGAAAGGACTCCAGGCATGAAACTTGCATTTTTGTACGCAGGCCAGGGCAGCCAGCACCCCGGCATGGGGGCCGACCTCTACGAGGCCTACCCCGAGTTCCGGGCGGTGCTGGACAGCGCCAAGCTGGACTTTGACCTGAAAACCGTCTCCTTCACCGACCCCGACGGGGTGCTGAACCAGACCCAGTACACCCAGCCCTGCATGGTGGCCTTTGCCGCCGGCATGACCGCCATCCTGGCCAGCAAGGGGATTCATCCCTCTTACGCCGCAGGCCTGAGCCTGGGCGAATATTCGGCGCTGGAAGCCGCCGGCGTCTTCACCGCTGAGGAAGCGGTGGAGCTGGCCGCCTTCCGGGGCAAGGCCATGGCCGCAGCCGCCGCCGGCGTCCCCTGCGGGATGACCGCCGTCCTGGGGCTGGACCGCGGCAAGCTCCGCCAGGCCTGCGCCGAGGCATCGGACGTGGGCGTGGTGGAAATCGCCAACTACAACTGCCCCGGCCAGCTGGTGATCGGCGGCCAGAAGGCCGCTGTGGACAAGGCCGCCGCCAAGGCCAAGGAGCTGGGCGCCAAGCGCTGCGTGCCCCTGAAGGTCAGCGGCCCCTTCCACACCTCCCTGCTGAAAGCAGCCGGCGACGCCCTGCGGGAAAAGTTCACCGAGATCCAGTTCGGTGAGATGCAGTTCCCGGTGCTGTTCAACTGCCTGGGCCATGAGATGGGCGAAACCGACACCATCCCCGCCCTGCTGGAGCGGCAGGTCCAGTCCTCGGTCTACATGGAGGACACCATCCGCCGGATGGCCGAGCTGGGGGTAGACATGATCGTGGAGATCGGCCCCGGCAAGGTCCTCAGCGGCTTTGTCCGCAAGACCGCACCCAACATCAAGACCTGCGCAGTGGAAACCTGCGCCGACATCGACGCCCTCTGCGAGGCGCTGAAAGGAGCGTAACCCATGGGCAGCATGAGTGGTAAGACCGCTGTGGTCACCGGCGGCAGCCGGGGCATCGGCCGGGCAATCTGCCTGGAGCTGGCCCGCCGGGGCGCCAACGTGGTGTTCTCCTACGCCGGCAACACTGCCGCCGCCGAGAAGACCCTGGCCGAACTGAAAGAGCTGGGGGTGGAGGCCCGGGCCGTCAAGGGCGACGTGGCCGACGCCGCCTCGGCCAAGGCCCTGATCGACACCGCCGTCAAGGAGCTGGGGGGCATCCACATCCTGGTGAACAACGCCGGCATCAACCGGGACAACCTGGCCATGGTGCTGAAGGAAGAGGACTTTGACGCCGTCATCAACACCAACCTCAAGGGCGCCTTCCTGTGCATGAAGGCCGCCATCCGGCCCATGATGAAGGCCCGCTATGGCCGCATCGTCAACATGAGCTCGGTGGTGGCCCTGCGGGGCAACGCCGGCCAGATCAATTACTGCGCCAGCAAGGCCGGCCTCATCGGCATGACCAAGTCCCTGGCCAAGGAGATGGGCGCCCGGGGCATCACCGTCAACGCGGTGGCCCCCGGCTACATCTCCACCGATATGACCGCCGCCCTGCCCGACGCCGCCAGGGAGGCCATGCTGGCCACCGTGCCGGTGGGCCGGGCAGGCACCCCCGAGGATGTGGCGGCCGCCGTGGCCTTCCTGGCCTCGGAAGAGGCCGGCTACATCACCGGCCAGGTCCTCAGCGTGGACGGCGGCATGGGAATGTGAGGAGGAATCCAAAAATGGAAAAACGCAGAGTTGTAATCACCGGCATGGGCGCCGTCACCCCTCTGGGCCACAATGTGGCCGAGAGCTGGCAGGGTGTCCGGGACGGCGTGTGCGGCATCGCCCCCATCACCCTGTACGATTCGTCCGCCCAGAAGGTCCATCTGGCCGCCGAGGTCAAGGACTGGGACCCCACCGCCTACATTGACAAGCGGGAGGTCCGCCACATGGCCCGGTACGCCCAGTTCGCCATGGCCTCCGCCAAGGAGGCTGTGGCCGACAGCGGCCTGGACCTGGAGCACACCGACCTGAACCGCTGCGCCGTCATCGTGTCCAGCGGCATCGGCGGCATCTCCACCACCGAGAGCGAACAGACCCGCTGCCTCCAGCGGGGCTTTGACAAGGCTTCGCCCTTCTACATCCCCACCAGCATCGCCAATATGGCCGCCGGCCAGATTGCCATTGCCTTCGGCTTCAAGGGGATGTGCACCTGCCCTGTGACCGCCTGCGCCGGCGGCTCCAACGCGGTGGGCGACGCTTTCCGCCACATCCGGGACGGCTATGCGGAACTGGCCCTGTGCGGCGGCGCCGAGGCTGCGGTGACCCCGCTGTCCATCGGCGGCTTCACCTCCATGCGGGCCCTCCATGTGGGGGACGACCCCAGCCGCGCCTCCATCCCCTTTGACGCAGAGCGGGACGGCTTTGTGATGGGCGAGGGCGCCGGCATCCTGATGCTGGAAGAGTACGAGCACGCCAAGGCCCGGGGCGCCAAGATCTACGCCGAAGTCGTTGGCTACGGCGCCACCTGCGACGCCTACCACATCACCGCCCCCGCCCCCGGCGGGGAGGGCGGCGCCCGGGCCATGCAGCAGGCCATCGACGACGCCGGCATCACCGCCGGCCAGGTGGACTACGTCAACGCCCACGGCACCTCCACCTCCCTGAACGATTCCGGCGAGACCGCCGCCATCAAGACGGTGTTCGGCGACCACGCCTACCAGATGGCCGTCAGCTCCACCAAGTCCATGACCGGCCACATGCTGGGGGCCGCCGGCGCTGTGGAGGCCATCTTCACCGCCCTGGCCCTGAAGGAGGGCTACCTGCCCGCCACCATCAACTACAAGGTCCCCGACCCTGTGTGTGACCTGGACTATGTGCCCAACGAGGGCCGCAGCGCCGACATCCACTATGCCCTGTCCAACTCCCTGGGCTTTGGCGGCCACAACGCCTGCGTCCTGTTCAAGAAGTGGGAGGGCTAAAGGATGATGAAGTACAATTCGGATGAGATCGCACAGATCCTGCCCCACCGCTACCCCTTCGCCCTGGTGGACCGCATCGTGGACGGGGAGGAAGGCAAGTGGGCCAAGGGCATCAAGTGCGTCACCGTCAACGAGCCTTTTTTCCAGGGGCATTTCCCCCAGTATCACGTGATGCCGGGCGTCCTGATCGTGGAAGCCATGGCCCAGGTGGGGGGCGTGGCCCTGCTGTCCATGCCCGAAAACAAGGGCAAGCTGGCCCTCTTCGGCGGCATCAAGAATGCCCGGTTCCGCCGGCAGGTGACCCCCGGTGACGTGCTGGAAATCACCTGCACCCTCACCAAGATGAAGGGGCCTGTGGGCATCGGCGAGGCCAAGGCCCTGGTGGACGGCCAGGTGGCCGCCACCGCTGAACTGACCTTTGCCCTGGTGAAGGGCCCGGCGTGTACCTGACAGCCGGGGCCCCGGCGTGCGGGAATTTCTCAGGGAGGAGCAGAATGCTGGAAAAAATCGTTCAAACAGCATACAGGGAGTTCACCCTGCGCTTTTACCATGAGCTGTTCGCGCGCTTCCAGGACCAGGAGACCGGCCTGACCGCGGCGGAGATCTTTGCGGCGGAGGCCATCCGGGCCCTGGGGACCCCCACGGTCAACGAGTTCGCGGCCTTCATGCAAGTCTCCACCCCCAACGCAGCCTACAAGATCAACAGCCTGGTCCGCAAGGGCTACGTGAAAAAGACCCGTTCCTCGGAGGACAAGCGGGAATACCTGCTCCATGTCACCCGGAAGTACGAGCTGTACTGCGGGGCAGGGGACAGGGTCCAGAGCGCGGTGGCCCGGATCCGGGAGCGGTTCACCCCCGAAGAGTGCGCCAAGTTTGGCGAGATGCTGTCGGTGATCAGCGAGGAGCTGCTGCCCTGGGACCACGCCGGGGACAAGCCGGCCCAGTAAAAAACCAACCCAAAACAGCGAGGCCCGGCGGCACAGCCGCGGGAACCCCGCTGTTTTTTTGTCTGTCAGTCCCCGGAGGAGGGGAGAGGCCGCCGCCGGGTGGCGGTGTCCTCAAAGCAGAAGGAGTCGGCCTGGTGGCGGGACTGGGTGTATTCAAACAGCAGCCCCCCGGCATCAAAGGTGAGGCTGGACACCACCACCACCCCGTCGAAGCCGTCCAGGTCCAGCAGCTCCCGGTCCCGGGTGGTGGCACGCTCCACCGTCACCCGGCGCTTGGTGGTGGTGATCCGCAGTTTCAGCTCCTTCTCGATGTATTCGTAGATGGAGCTGCCCGCAATCTCGGCGGTGAGGCCGGGGATCATGGCCTGGGAAAAATAGTTCAGGTCCCGGATCAGGGCCTTGCCGTCCAGGTACCGCACCCGCTCGATGGCCCACAACGGCTCCCCCACCAGGAAGCCGCTCTGGGAGGCCAGCCGCTCGTCGGCGGTGATGGGGGCAAAGCTCACCACCCGGGTCACCGTCCGCAGGTGGTTGCGGCTGGCGGTCTCCTGGAAGCTCTCGATTACCCCCATCAGGAAGGCGGTTTTGCCCACCGGCCGGTAGATCACCCGGACCCCCTTGCCCTGGATGGGCTGGATGTAGCCCTCGGCGGTCAGGTCGGCCAGGGCCCGCCGCAGGGTGTTCCGGGCGCAGCCGTACTCCTGGATCAGGGCGCTTTCGGCCGGCAGCAGACTCTGGTAGGGATAGTCCTGGGCCTCGATCTTCTGTTTGACGCTGCGGTAGATGCCTTCGTATTTTGCCCTGGGCATGGGAAACGCCTCCTGTCACCTGTTCAAAAGTTTGAAACCTGTTCAAATGTTTGAACCCATTATACAGTAAACAGTCCCAAATTACAAGGATTTTGTTTGTACTAAGCTCTGAAATTGGCTGGAACTATGCAGATTCTTGGCTGGACTGGTTGACTTTTTTGGGTGAAATGCTATACTTTTCTCCAGTGGATAACATATTTGAACATGTTCAGGCGTTTGAACGTGTCAATCAAAGGAGGATGCTTCATGGGCAAATACCAACAGGATGCGCAGCAGCTGCTGGAGGCTGTGGGCGGCAAGGAAAACATTGCAGCGGTGTCGCACTGCGTGACCCGGATGCGGTTTGTACTCAACGACCCCGCCAAGGCGGACGTACCCCGCATCGAAAAAATCAAATCGGTGAAGGGCACCTTCACCCAGGCCGGCCAGTTCCAGGTGATCATCGGCAATACGGTGTCCGACTTCTACAACGACTTCACGGCGGTGTCGGGCCTGGAAGGCGTGTCCAAGGAGGCGGTCAAGAGCGCCGCCAAGCAGAACCAGAACCGGCTGCAGAAGATTATGACCGCCCTGGCCGAGATCTTCGCGCCCCTGATCCCCGCCATCATCACCGGCGGCCTGATCCTGGGTTTCCGGAACTGCATCGACAGCCTGTACCTGTTTGAGGACGGCACCAAGACCCTGTGCGACATCAGCCAGTTCTGGAGCGGCGTGGACAGCTTCCTGTGGCTGATCGGCGAGGCGGTGTTCCACATGCTGCCGGTGGGCATCTGCTGGTCGGTGACCAAGAAGATGGGCGCCACCCAGATCCTGGGCATCATCCTGGGCCTGACCCTGGTTTCGGGCCAGCTGCTGAACGCCTACTCGGTGGCCACCACCCCCGCCGCCGACATCCCCAAGTGGGACTTCGGCTTCGTCCAGGTGAACATGATCGGCTACCAGGCCCAGGTGATCCCCGCCATCCTGGCCGCCTTCACCCTGGTGTACCTGGAAAAATTCTTCCGCAAGATCTGCCCGTCTGTGGTGTCCATGATCGTGGTGCCCTTCTGCAGCCTGCTGCTGGCCGTCATGGCCGCACACTTCGTGCTGGGCCCCATCGGCTGGGCCATCGGCTCCGCCATCTCTTCTGTGGTCTACGCCGGCATCTCCGGCTCCTTCCGCGTGGTGTTCGGCGCAATCTTCGGCTTCATCTATGCGCCGCTGGTCATCACCGGCCTGCACCACATGTCCAACGCCATCGACCTGCAGCTGATTGCTGACTTCGGCGGCACCATGCTGTGGCCCATGATCGCCCTGTCCAACATTGCCCAGGGCTCCGCCGTTCTGGGCGTCATCTACCTGCAGCGCAAGAACGCCGCTGCCCAGGAAGTCAACGTCCCGGCCTGCATCTCCTGCTACCTGGGCGTCACTGAGCCGGCCATGTTCGGCGTCAACCTGAAGCTGAGCTTCCCGTTCCTGTGCGGCATGATCGGCTCTGCCATCGCCGGCGTGGTCTGCACCGCCACCTCCACCACCGCCAATGCCATCGGCGTGGGCGGCCTGCCCGGCATCCTGTCCATCCAGCCCCAGTACATGCTGAGCTTCGCGGTCTGCATGCTGATCGCCGTGGTGGTGCCCTTTGTGCTGACCGTGGTGATCGGCAAAAAGAAGCACGTGGCCTGACCATCTCCAAGCAAAACACGACAAGAGGAAACAATATGGCAAATTTTCACGATAAAGTGGTGTACCAGATCTACCCCAAATCCTTCTGTGACACCAACGGCGACGGGCTGGGGGACCTGCCCGGCGTTACCGCCAAGCTGGACTACCTGAAAGACCTGGGGGTGGATTACCTGTGGCTGACCCCCTTCTTCCCCTCGCCCCAGCGGGACAACGGCTATGACGTGGCCGACTATCGGGCCATCGACCCCCGGTTCGGCACCATGGAGGACCTGGAAATCCTGGTGCGGGAGGCAGACAAGCGGGGCATCGGCCTGATGCTGGACATGGTGTTCAACCACACCTCCACCGCCCACGCATGGTTCCAGAAAGCCCTGGCCGGGGACAAGAAGTACCAGGACTACTACATCTTCAAGGACGGCACCCCCGACAAGATCCCCACCAACTGGGTGTCCAAGTTCGGCGGCCCCGCCTGGGAGTACCTGCCCAGCCTGGGCAAGTGGTACCTGCACCTGTTCGACGTGACCCAGGCCGACCTGAACTGGGAAAACCCCGCCGTCCGGGCCGAGCTGGCCGACATCCTGCGCTTTTGGAAAGGCAAGGGCATCAAGGGCTTCCGGTTCGACGTGGTGAACCTGATCTCCAAGCCGGAGGTCTATGAGGACGACCACCAGGGGGACGGCCGCCGCTTTTACACCGACGGGCGGAACGTCCACAAGTACCTGCAGGAACTGGTGGCCGCCGGCGGCATCGACGGGATGATCACGGTGGGGGAGATGTCCTCCACCAGCCTGGAAAACTGCATCGGCTACACCAACCCCGACCGCCACGAGCTGAGCATGAGCTTCAGCTTCCACCACCTGAAGGTGGACTACAAGAACGGGGACAAGTGGTCCCTGATGCCCCCCGACCGGATGGCCCTGAAAAACCTGTTCACCCAGTGGCAGGAGGGGATGGAGGCCGGCAACGGCTGGAACGCTCTGTTCTGGTGCAACCACGACCAGCCCCGGGCGGTGAGCCGCTTTGGCGACGAGGGCCAGTACTGGAAGGAGAGCGCCAAGATGCTGGGCACCGCCACCCACATGATGCGGGGCACCCCCTACATCTACCAGGGGGAAGAGATCGGCATGACCAACGCCCACTACCAGTCCATTGACCAGTACAAGGACGTGGAGAGCCTGAATTACTACAAGATCCTCCAGCAGCAGGGCAAGAGCCCTGCCGAGGCGCTGGAGATCCTGGCCCAGCGGAGCCGTGACAACGGCCGTACCCCCATGCAGTGGGACGCATCGGCCCACGCCGGCTTCACCACCGGCACCCCCTGGCTGGAAGAGGTATCCAACTACAAGGCCATCAACGCGGCGGCCCAGGTGGGGGACCCTGACTCCATCTACAGCTACTACAAGGAGCTGGTGGCCCTGCGCAAGCGGGAGCCTGTGATCAGCGAAGGCAAGATCCAGTTCCTGTACAAGGAGGACGCCGACCTGCTGGCCTACCGCCGGTGGAATGACACCGAGGAGGCCCTGGTGGTGTGCAACCTGACCGGCCACGAGGCCCCTGTGACCCTGCCGGAGGGCTGGGACAGCGCTGTCCAGCTGCTGGGGAACTATCCTGCCCCGGCGGCCCGGGCCAGCCTGCGGCCCTATGAGTGCTGGGTCCTGAAGAAGTAAAAAGCAAAGCGAGATGCGAGAAAACCGGACCTGTTGGGGAGACAGGCCCGGTTTTTTGCTGTCGTTGTAAATCCACCCGCCGCAGCCAGCAGGAGCAGTCTGTGGTTTAGAGCCCCTGTCAAGGGGCGGTGGGCGGGGTTAGATCATAAATAAAAGTCCAGGCTTTAGCCTGCAGCGCTGTCCGGGCCGCAGGGCCCGTCTGGTCGCTGCGCTGGCCCAGAGGGGGAGGGAGGGTGTTGCGACTCCCCCTCCCTACCCCCTCTGGACTCCCT
>CAJFNF010000035.1 GCA_904394215.1 uncultured Faecalibacterium sp. | reverse complement strand
CCGGTGTATATCTCTTGTTTGGCTTCCCTTTTGGCACAATAAAACACCCCATTTGTTTTCAGTATACCATACTGTCTAACAAATGGGGTGCAGTTCAGCTGCGGCAGGCCCTTTTTTGAAATTCACACTCTGTTTACAGAATCCCCGGGAAAAAAGCTTGTACTTTCTGTGGCAATCTGTTAGGATGGAACAAAGTTCGATTCCATTTTTGCCAAAACATGACAGAAGTTCGGGAGGTTTGCATGGAACTCTTATGGTATGATCTGGCGCTTTTGTATATGATCTATTCCTTCCTGGGCTGGGTAGCCGAGACGGTGGTGTCAGCTGCCCGGGGCAGGGGATTTGTCAAGCGCGGTTTTGCGGCAGGGCCTTTCTGCTATGTCTACGGCTTTGCTGCTGTCATTATGACCATCGGCTTTGCAGATCTGCGGTCCTCCCTGTTGTTTCTGTTTATAGGCTGTGCCCTGACAGCCACCATGGTGGAATGGGGCACCGCCAAGCTGCTGGAGCGGCTTCACCACCGCACCTGGTGGGATTATTCCAATCATCGCTGGAACATTGACGGCTATGTCTGCCTGCCCTATTCGCTGCTGTGGGGCGTGCTGGGCTGCCTGGTGCTGCTGTGGGGCAACGACCTGCTGCTGGCCCTGATCCATCTGCTGCCGGTCTGGCTCATCAAGACCCTGGCCTGGGTGCTGGGTGTGCTGGCTGTGCTGGACCAGCTGGGCAGCGCCGCTGTATTGCGCCATCATCCCACCCGTCTAGAGGGCCTCAACCGCCGGCTGGAAAGCCGCTCCCGGGGAATGTACGACAGGATCAGCCAGTGGATGGAGCAACGGATTGAAGGCGCCTATCCCCATGCCGCCCAGGCTGACGCAGCCCGCACTGAGCAGGGGATGAGTCTGTCGGATATCATCTGGCTGTTTACCATCGCCTCCCTGGTGGGCGATTTGGTGGAGACGGTCTTCTGCCGGCTCAATGCAGGGGTCTGGATGAGCCGCTCCAGCCTGGTCTGGGGGCCCTTCAGCGTGGTGTGGGGCGCAGCCCTGGTGATGGCTTCGGCCTTGCTGCCCCGTAAAAAGGATGGCAGCACCCGGACTTCCAGCGAACTGTTTGTGATGGGTACTGTCATGGGCGGCGCCTATGAGTACATCTGCAGCGCTCTGGGCGAGCTGGTGTTCGGTGTGGTGTTCTGGGACTACAGCAAGATTCCCTTCAACCTGGGCGGACGGATCAACCTGCTGTACTGCTTCTTCTGGGGCTTTGCAGCGGTGATCTGGGTCAAGGTCTGCTATCCCTACGTGATCAAGGGCATCGGCTGGATCCGCCGCAACGTGGGCGGCTGGCTGACGGTGCTGATCGGTGTATTCATGCTGGTGAATATGGTGCTGTCGGCCTTGGCCCTGATCCGCAGCGACGCCCGCAGCAACGATGTACCGCCGGCCAACAGCCTGGACCTGTTCCTGGACGAACACTTCCCGGATGAGCGGATTGCAGAGGTTTATCCCAATATGATTGATCGCTGAGCGGATACAAAGAAACAGCCCGGACCTTACGGTCCGGGCTGTTTTTGGATGATTCAGGTTTCCGGGGGCGGAAGATGCTGTTCCTCCGCCGTCGGGGCCGGGTCGTCGGGATTGCCGAAGGCCTGGTGATAGGCCTGGAGTTTGTCCAACTGGCCGTTCTTGTGGAGGCCGCGGAAGGCAAACTTGCGGATCAGATCGTAGATCACCGCAAACAGCGGCACACCCACAATCATGCCCACAAAGCCCCAAAGGCCGCCGAACAGCAGGATGGAGAACAGCACCCAGAAGCTGGACAGACCGGTGGTGTTGCCCAGAATCTTGGGGCCTATGACGTTGCCGTCCAGCTGCTGCAGGATGAAGATGAATCCCACAAACCAGAGAGCTTTGATGGGATCGGTGATGAGGATCAGCAGGGTAGCCGGGACAGCGCCGATGAAAGGCCCAAAGAAGGGGATGACGTTGGTGACACCAATGATCACCGACACCAGCAGGGCGCTGGGGAACCGGGCGATGACGCAGACCATATAGCAGAGCACGCCGATGATGGCAGAGTCCACAATCTTGCCGACGATGAATCCGCCGAAGGTGCGGTCGATATAGGCCAATTCCTCCATCACCAGGTCGGCCCACTGGGGGCGCAGGACGCTGTAGATCAGCAGCTTGCCCTGGGCGGCGAACTTTTTGCGGGTGGACAGGAAGTACACCGCCGCGATCACGCCGATCAAAACATTCTTGAGGACCACCAGAACGTTAAGCACGCTGATGCCCACGCCGCTGACAATCTGGCGGATGGATGGCATCACCGAAGTCCGCAGCCAGGCAGTGAAGTTGTCCCGCAGGGTGTCGTAGGCGTCATTCAGGAATTTGTAGACCGCATCGTTGTCGGCGAAGAAGCGGGTCACCCAGGACATAAACAGATCCAGCTGGGACTGGAAGTTCAGGGACAGGGTCATGATGCTGCTGATCAGCTGGGGAATAATCAGCATGAACAGTGCATACACCACCAGCAGCCCAAAGACGATGCTGGCTGCCACCGCAATGCCGTCAATGGTTTTGCGGAAGCGGGCCGGCAGGACACGTTCCAGCATTCTCTCCACCCAGTTGCAGAAGGGGCGCAGCAGGTAGGCCATGACACCGCCATAGATGAAAGGCATCAGGATACCCGCCAGCGCGGAAATGGATTTCTTGACGCCGGCAAACCGGTAAAATAAGAAGTAGAGGGCAATGCTCAGGGCGATGGCTCCAAAGCCGGCTACCATGGCATAGAGGTAAGGTTTCAGATGCGGTTTTTTATCCACGTATCAAGCTCCTTTGCGGGGGACTGGGGGATGCTCAGCGCTTGTTGCTGCGGCGCCAGATGTGCATCTTGGCAGCCTCCTGGATCAGCTGCTCACGGAAGTCGGGGTGGGCCAGGCTGATGATGGCTTCGGCTTTTTCCCAGGTGGTCATGCCCTTCAGGTTGACACAGCCGAACTCAGTGCACAGGTAGTGAATGTTGGCGCGGGTATCGGTGACAATGCTGCCGTTGGACAGGGTGGGACAGATGCGGCTCTCCACCTGGCCGGTCTTGCGGTTTTTGAAGGTGGAGGACAGGCAGATGAAGCTCTTGCCGCCGTTGGACAGGTAAGCGCCCAGGACGAAGTCCAGCTGGCCGCCTGCGCCCGAGATATTCTTAATGCCGGCGCTCTCTGCGTTGACCTGGCCAAACAGGTCAACATCCACTGCATTATTGATGGAGATGAAGTTGTCCAGGGCCGAGATGGTCCGCACATCGTTGGTGTAGTCCACCGGAGCCGACATGCACTCGGGGTTGTCGTTGAGGTAATCGTACATCTTCTGGGTGCCGGCGCCGAAGGCGTAGACCTGGCGGCCCTTGTCAATCTGCTTGCGGCTGCCGTTGATCTTGCCGGCCTTGGCAATATCCACAAAGCCATCCACATACATTTCGGTATGGACGCCCAGGTCCTTCAGGTCGCTCTGGGCAATCAGGCTGCCGATGGCATTGGGCATGCCGCCGATACCCAGCTGCAGGCAGGCGCCGTTGGGAATCTGGGGCACGATGAGGTTGGCCACTGCCAGATCCACTTCAGAGGCGGGGCCGGCTGCGGCCATCTGGCCCAGCGGCGGATTGTCGCCCTCAACAATGGCGGTCACCTGGTCGATGTGGATGCAGTTCTGGAAGCCGCCCAGGCAGCGGGGCATGTTCTTGTTGACCTCCACAATGATCTTCTCTGCCTTCTCGCAGACAGCGGCCAGATGGCTGGCAGAGGGGCCAAAGTTGAAGTAGCCATGCTCATCCATGGGGGCAACCTGGAATACCGCCACATTGACGGGGTCCTTGCTCTCCCGGTAATACCGGGGCAGCTCGGAGTAGCGGATGGGAGCATAGAAGGAGAAGCCCTGTGCCACGGCCTTCCGCTCAATGCCGCCCATGTGCCAGCTGTTCCAGGTCATGTGGGCAGCTGGGTCCTCAATCTGGAAGATGGCGGGGACCCACATCAGGATGCCGCCGCGGAAATTGACATTTTCCAGTTCAGGCAGACGCTTGGCGATGGCGGCGTCCACGGCAACGGTAGTGTTCACGGCCCAGCCGTAATCCACCCAGTCGTCGCTCTTGACCATGGCAGCTGCAGCGTCGGCAGTGATGAGCTTGCGCTGATATTCCGTCTTGTAGTCCATTCTAAGATCATCCTTTCCTGGTAGGCTGAAAGAGCCGCCTGCCTCCGGCTGGGGGTACGCGGACTGCCCTGCTATTATAAATAGGAAAGAGCAGCCCTGCACGCCGCAGCCGGACCCTGCCAGTCAGTATCGGCAGGTTTGGCCCTTTAAAACCATCCCATATAGCTTATGAGGTGTAAACGGCAGTTTCAAACAAAATAATAGGAAGTTCATATTCTGCACACCCCTTCAACACACGAGGGTGCTACAGTATTTTTGAAGCGGGGAAGTGAACCGGTTCGGTCACAATCTCCTACACTGTTAGTTATAACATTAACGATGTCGAGAATCAATAGAAAAACGAAAAAATTCACGCTCTTGGCAAAATACACAAAAAGAAGAGAGAAAGTTTTCAATTGTTTGGGTGAAGCGGGCCAAAAATTTGCGGGAAAATACTTGATAAACTTTTGACAATGTGCTTTACTAAAGATGTCAGGAGGCGCGGGACACCGCGGTGGACCTGAAGTCGTTATAAAAATAACGACAGGGCGCCCCTGCGGCAATCAAAGCGCCTGCCCGGACCGCAGCTCAAGGAATGCGGCGGGGCAGGGGACCGGCAGAGCCAGTCCCCGGCAGGTTGATTTGAGATCATGTGCCGGCCGCCTGGCGGCCCGGTCCAAAACAGGAGGCAAGCGTTTCCATGGCAGTGGCCATTTATCCTGGTTCCTTTGACCCGGTTACCCGCGGTCATCTGGATATCATCAAACGTGCAGCCAAGATCTACGATCGCCTGATCGTCGCAGTGCTGATCAACAGCGCCAAGCGCCCCCTCTTCACCATCGAAGAGCGGGTGGCCCTCTTGACTGAGTGCTGCAAGAACATTCCCAATGTCACCGTTGAAAGCTTCGACGGCCTGACCGTGGACTTCGCCCGCAAATGTCACGCGACCGTGATGGTGCGGGGGCTGCGTGCGGTGACCGACTTTGAGAATGAGATCCAATTGGCACAAACCAATCACGCACTGATGCCCGGCATCGAGACAACCTTCCTTGCCACCAGCATCAAGTGGAGCTACCTGTCCTCCACCATCGTCAAGGAGGCAGCGCGGTACGGCAGCGACATCAGCAAGTTCGTCACTCCCAATGTTGAAAAAGCAATATGGGACAAGATCGCAGCTCTGCGTGCCGCTGGCAAGGAACCGTGATTCCATGCAAAAGTCCCTTCGGGCGCATCCCAAAGGGTTTTTGATAGAAGGTTTTATCTGTCCGTAAAGTCAAACAAAACCACTTAACACAAGCGTAACAGGAGGCAATTCAACATGAAAAAGATCGTTATCGCATCTGCATGCCGCACCGCCATTGGTAAGTTTGGCGGCACCCTGTCCAACGTCCCCGCTGCAGAGCTGGGCGCCATCGTCATCAAAGAGGCCCTGAACCGTGCCAACGTCAAGCCCGAGCTGGTTGACCAGGTTTACATGGGCTGCGTCATCCAGGCTGGCCAGGGCCAGAACGTCGCACGTCAGGCTTCCATCAAGGCTGGTCTGCCGGTGGAAGTTCCCGCTGTGACCGTCAACGTGGTCTGCGGCTCCGGTCTGGAATGCGTGAACATGGGCGCCCGCATGATCGAGGCAGGCGATGCCGATATCGTTGTTGCCGGCGGCACCGAGAACATGGACATGGCTCCGTTCGCTATGATGAAGGGCCGTTACGGCTACCGCATGGGCTACCCCATGGGCAAGAGCGAGCTGGTTGACACCATGGTCAATGATGCACTGTGGGATGTGTTCAACAACTACCACATGGGCATCACCGCTGAGAACGTTGCCGATCAGTGGAACCTGACCCGTGAGGACCTGGATAACTTCGCTTACAACAGCCAGCTGAAGGCTGACGCTGCCATCAAGAGCGGCGCCTTCAAGGATGAGATCGTTCCTGTTACCATCAAGAACAAGAAGGGCGACATCGTGTTCGATACCGATGAAGGCCCCCGTCTGAGCGCTCCCGAAGTCCTGGCAAAGCTGAAGCCCGCCTTCAAGAAGGACGGCAAGGTTACCGCCGGCAACGCTTCTGCCATCAACGACGGCGCAGCTGCTGTGGTCCTGATGAGCGAGGAGAAGGCCAAGGAGCTGGGCGTTACCCCGATGGCTGCCTGGGTTGCAGGTGCTCTGGGCGGCGTTGATCCCTCCATCATGGGTGTCGGCCCTGTGGCTGCTACCAAGAAGGTTATGGCCAAGACCGGCCTGACCGTTGCCGATATGGACCTGATCGAGGCCAACGAGGCATTCGCTTCCCAGTCTCTGGCTGTGGCACACGATCTGGGCTTTGATATGAGCAAGGTCAACGTCAACGGCGGCGCCATTGCTCTGGGCCACCCCGTCGGTGCTTCCGGCTGCCGTATCCTGGTCACCTTGCTGTACGCCATGAAGCATCGCGGCGCAAAGAAGGGCCTGGCTACCCTGTGCATCGGCGGCGGCATGGGCTGCGCCACCATCGTCGAGATGGACTAATCCATCCGGCCTGCTGACATAATTTAAATCCGGGCGCGCCGGCGCGGGAACGCTGCGCCGGCTGTGCGCCTGTCTGATCGGCTGAAAGGAAAAACTATGGCTTTTGTAAAGACTGAAGTGCAGGGCGCTGTCGAGATCATCACCATCGATCGTCCCAAGGCACTGAACGCACTGAACCCCGAGGTTCTGGCTGACCTGAAGGCCGCTTTTGAGGCTGTGGACCAGAACACCATCCGCTGCATTGTCCTGACCGGCGAAGGGGAGAAGAGCTTTGTGGCAGGCGCCGATATCGGCTCCATGAGCACCATGACCAAGGCCGAGGGCGAGGCTTTCGGCAAGCTGGGCAACGACATCTTCCTGATGATCGAGCACTTCCCGATTCCCGTCATCGCTGCAGTCAACGGCTTCGCACTGGGCGGCGGCAACGAGCTGGCCATGAGCTGCGACATCCGTCTGTGCTCTGATAACGCTGTGTTTGGTCAGCCCGAAGTGGGCCTGGGCATCACCCCGGGCTTCGGCGGCACCCAGCGCCTGGCCCGTCTGGTGGGCCTGGGCATGGCAAAGCAGCTGGTCTACTCGGCCCTCAATATCAAGGCCGACGAGGCCCTGCGGATCGGCCTGGTGAACGCTGTGTATCCTCAGGCTGAGCTGATGGAGAACGCCCTGAAGCTGGCCAACAAGATCGCCAAGAACGCTCCCATCGCTGTCCGCCACTGCAAGCAGGCCATGAACGAGGGCATTTCGCTGCCCATCGAGAAGGCCGTTGAGGTGGAGGAGAAGCTGTTCGGTGACTGCTTCGAGACCCACGACCAGGTGGAGGGTATGGCTTGCTTCCTCTCCCGTGAGAAACCCAAGCCCAAGGCTGTCTTTACCAACAACTAAGTTTTGCAATCCATTCAATTATAATTCAGATTATAAAAAGGAGAAATTGCTATGAAAATCGGCGTTATCGGCGCTGGCACCATGGGCCAGGGCATCGCAAAGGCATTCGCTCAGGTCGGCGGCAATACCGTTGCACTGTGTGACATCAAGCAGGAGTGGGCAGAGAACGGCAAGGCCAAGATTGAAAAGGGCTATGCCCGCCTGGTTGCCAAGGGAAAGATGACCCAGGAGAAGGTCGACGAGATCTGCGCCGCCATCATCCCCGGCGTCAAGGAAGATCTGTGCGCTGACTGCGACCTGGTCGTCGAGGCAGCTTTCGAGGATATGAAGGTCAAGCAGGACACCTTTGCTGATCTGGACAAGATCTGCAAGCCTGAGTGCATCTTCGCTTCCAACACCTCGTCCCTGTCCATCACCGAGATCGGCAAGGGCCTGAGCCGTCCTCTGGTTGGCATGCACTTCTTCAACCCCGCTGACCGCATGAAGCTGATCGAGGTCATCGCCGGCTGCAACACCCCCAGCGAGACCGTCGAGAAGATCAAGGAGATCTCTGTTGCCATCGGCAAGCAGCCCGTTCAGGTCAATGAGGCTGCCGGCTTCGTGGTCAACCGCATCCTGATCCCCATGATCAATGAGGCTGCCTTCATCAAGATGGAGGGCGTTTCCGACATCGAGGGCATCGACACCGCAATGAAGCTGGGCGCCAACCACCCCATGGGACCCCTGGAGCTGGGCGACTTCGTCGGCCTGGATATCTGCCTGGCCATCATGGACGTCCTGTACAAGGAGACCGGCGATTCCAAGTATCGCGCCTGCCCGCTGATCCGCAAGATGGTCCGTGGCGGCAACCTGGGCTGCAAGAGCGGCAAGGGCTTCTATGTCTACAACGCTGACCGCACCAAGACCCCGGTCGACAAGCTGTAATATGCCGCAAGGGGTGATCCGGGTATAACGGAACGCTCCCCGCAGGTAAACCTTCTGCGGGGAGTGGTTTTGCCCCAGCCCCATATCCCATAACACTATGAATTCCAAGGGAGGAAGCAGTGATGGATTTTACTCTGTCCAAGCAGCAGCTCATGGCGCAGAAGATGTACCGCGAGTTCGCTGAAAACGAAGTCAAACCCCTGGCAAAAAAGGTGGATGCAGAAGAATACTTCCCCAAAGAGACCGTCGAGAAGATGGGTAAGCTCGGTATGATGGGCATTTACTTCCCGACCTCTGTGGGCGGAGCCGGCGGCGACGTGCTGAGCTACGTCATGGCTGTCGAAGAGCTGAGCAAGGTCTGCGGCACGACAGGTGTTATCCTGTCCGCCCACAGCTCCCTGTGCGCTGCTCCCATTTACGAGAACGGCACCCCCGAGCAGAAGGCAAAGTACCTGCCCAAGCTGTGCAGCGGCGAGTGGCTGGGCGCTTTCGGCCTGACCGAGCCCGGCGCCGGCACCGATGCCCAGGGCCAGCAGACCTACGCTGTGGAGCGTGAGGATGGCTGGCTGCTGAACGGCTCCAAGATCTTCATCACCAACTCCGGCTTTGCTGATGTGTTCATCATCATCGCTGTCACCGGTACTGTGGTGGACAAGCGCGGCCGCAAGAGCAAAGAGATCTCCGCCTTCATCGTGGAGCGGACCGATCCCGGCTTCAAGGTGGGCAAGCCCGAGGACAAGATGGGCATCCGTGGTTCTTCCACCTGTGAGCTGATCATGGAAGATTGCCTGATCCCCAAGGACCGTCTGCTGGGCGTCAAGGGCAAGGGCTTCCAGCTGGCCATGGCTACCCTGGACGGCGGCCGTATCGGCATCGCCGCACAGGCTCTGGGCATTGCTGAGGGCGCTATCGATGAGACCGTCGCTTACGTCAAGGAGCGCAAGCAGTTCGGCCGCAGCATCGCCCAGTTCCAGAACACCCAGTTCGAGCTGGCTGAGATGAAGGCCCGCGTGGACGCAGCCAAGTACCTGGTCTACGCTGCCGCACTCAAGAAGCAGGCTATCATGAACGGCCAGAAGGGCCGCTACAGCGTTGAGGCTGCAGAGGCCAAGCTGATTGCCGCCCGTACTGCCAGCGACGTCACCCGCCGCTGCCTGCAGCTCTTTGGCGGTTACGGCTATACCCGCGACTATCCGATCGAGCGGATGATGCGTGACGCCAAGATCACCGAGATCTACGAAGGCACCAGCGAAGTGCAGATGATGGTCATCTCGGGCGCGCTGCTGAAGTAAGGAGGGCAATAGTACAATGAAAGCGATTGTTTGTGTCAAGCAGGTTCCTGATACCTCCGGCAAGGTTGCTGTCAAGCCGGACGGGACCCTCGACCGTGCTTCTATGGCAACCATCACCAACCCTGATGACCTGAACGCCCTGGAGGCCGCCCTCAAGCTGAAGGACGCCACCGGCTGCGAGGTTGTGGTCGTCACCATGGGTCCCCCGCCGGCCGAAGGCATGCTGCGTGAGCTGCTGGCCCGCGGCGCTGACCGCGCTGTCCTGGTTTCGGGCCGTGAATTTGGCGGTTCCGATACCTTCGCTACCAGCCAGATTCTGGCTGCTGCCGTCAACAAGATTGGCGTCGGTCCCGAGGACATCGTCTTCTGCGGCCGTCAGGCAATCGATGGTGATACCGCTCAGGTTGGTCCCCAGATCGCTGAGAAGCTGCACCTGCCCCAGGTTACCTATGCTGCTGACATCCAGAAGGATGGCAACACCCTGGTGGTCAAGCGCATGCTGGAAGACGGCTACATGATGATCCGGGTCAAGACCCCCTGCCTGATCACCTGCATCAAGGAGCTGAACCAGCCCCGTTACATGAGCGTCAACGGCATCTTCACCTGCTACGACAAGCCGATGGAAGTCTTTGATTACAACGCTCTGAAAGATGATCCCTTGATCGAGGTTGACACCATCGGTCTGAAGGGCTCTCCCACCAACGTCTTCAAGTCCTTCACTCCTCCCCAGAAGGGTGCAGGCACCATGCTCACCGGCGACAACGTGGCTGCTCAGCTGGCGTCTGTCCTGGCCGGCAAGCATCTGATCTGACGAAAGGAGCAGGATTACAATGGCTGATTTTAACGATTACAAGGGCGTGTGGGTCTTCTGCGAGCAGCGGCAGGGCAAACTGATGTCCACCGACTTCGAGCTGGTGAGCGAGGCCCGCAAGCTGGCTGATGAGCTGGGCTGCGAAGTTACCGGCCTGCTGCTGGGCGAGAATGTGGAGCCCATCGCCAAAGAGCTGGGCGGCTACGGCGCAGACAAGGTTATGGTCTGCGACAGCCCGCTGCTGAAGGATTACACCACCGACGCATACGCCAAGGTCGTGTGCGACATGGTCAACGAGTACAAGCCCGAGGTTCTGCTGATTGGCGCTACCAACATCGGCCGTGACCTGGGCCCCCGCTGCGCAGCTCGTCTGCACACCGGCCTGACCGCTGATGCAACCCACCTGGATGTGGATACCAAGAAGTACGTCGATTTCCTGGCTGAGAGCTCCACCATTGATCTCTCCAAGCAGACCTTCGACTACGAGGATCGCAACCTGAAGATGACCCGTCCCGCATTCGGCGGTCACCTGATGGCTACCATCATCTGCCCCCGTTTCCGTCCTCAGATGTCCACCGTCCGTCCCGGTGTTATGAAGAAGGCTCCCTTCGATCAGGCCAAGGCTGATGCCTGCCAGATCGTCAAGCCCGCCTTCAGCCTGACTGCTGACGACATCAAGACCGAGGTCCTGAGCGTGGAGAAGGCCGCCACCAAGCTGGTTGACCTGATCGGCGCAGACGTCATCGTCTCGGTTGGCCGCGGCATCTCCAAGGACGTGGAGAAGGGCATTGCCCTGGCTGAGCAGCTGGCCAACGCTCTGGGCGGCGGTGTTGTGGGTGCTTCCCGTGCCGTCACCGATGCCGGCTGGATGAGCGCTGACCACCAGGTTGGCCAGACCGGCAAGACCGTGCACCCCAAGATCTATGTGGCTCTGGGCATTTCCGGCGCCATCCAGCACGTTGCTGGCATGCAGGATTCTGAGACCATCATTGCCGTGAACAAGAACGAGACCGCCCCCATCTTCGGCGTCGCTGATTACGGCATCGTGGGTGACCTGTTCAAGGTTGTTCCCGATCTGATCAAGGAAATTGAGGCTGTAAAGGCTGCAAAGTAATTTCACTTTACAGATAAAACCTTCGTCAATGCGCGACAAAAAGTGCTCCGTCTTCGGACGGGGCACTTTTTGCGTTGGGGCAGCAGAGACATTCTGTGGCATCCTGGCCGCAGTCTGATACACTTTCCTTGACGCTGGATCTGCCTCCATGGTATGTTACAATCAGTAAGAATGGCCGGTCCCATCTTGACCGGCCGCCATAGGACAGACCGAAAAGGAGGCAAAGACCATGACAAGACTGCAATGGAAACGATGAATCTCCCTGCTGCTGGCAGCCATTCTGCTGACAGCCCTCTTGAGCAGCTGCTCGGGAGGCAGTTCCCAGGGAGACAGCCTGCCTGGTACTTCCAGTGCCTCCAGCTATGAGGCGGAAGTGATCCGCCTGGTGAATGAGATTCGGACGGAAGAGGGCCTGCCGGCGCTGACTACCAACAGCAGCCTGTCAAACGCTGCAGCGCTGCGCGCAGAGGAAATCGTGACCCTTTACTCCCATACCCGTCCGGACGGAAGCTCTTGCTTTACCGTTCTGCCGGCGTTTGGCATATCCTATCGGGCGGCAGGGGAAAACATCGCGGCTGGCCAGCCTACACCTGCTGCTGTGGTGAATGCCTGGATGAACTCTTCGGGGCACCGGGCCAATATTCTGAATCCAAAGTTTAAATCCCTGGGTGTCGGCTATGTGTCGGGTCAGGGAAGCTATGGGCATTACTGGGTGCAGCTGTTCGTCGGCTGACCAGCCCTGGTTTTATGTGCTCCGCCTTCGGGCGGAGCTTTTTTGCTGTGGGGGGCTGTACTTGCGCAAATGTTGATTTATGCTATACTCTAGTAAAGACTGTAAGGGGAGGGCGCGATTTTGGAAGAATACCGCACCATCCGGGGAACATCCGCCGGAGAATACGAAGAGAAAAAGAGCCGTTTCATTGCCGCAGCGGCCCATGTGGAATCAGAGGAACAGGCGGTGGCGTTCCTGGAACAAATCCGGGCGGCAAACCGTACCGCCCGCCACAACGTCTATGCCTACAAGCTGCGGGCCGGCAACCGGGAACGGTATTCCGATGATGGAGAGCCCGCCAAAACCGCCGGAACCCCAGTGCTGGAGGTAATCGGCCACAGCGGGCTGACCGACCTGATTGTGGTGGTGACCCGGTATTTCGGCGGGATCCTGCTGGGCACCGGGGGACTGGTCCGGGCCTATACCACGGCGGCTTCCAGCGCACTGGCGGCTGCCGACCAGGTGACGGTCCAGCCGGTGGTCCGGCTGACCACCACGGTGGATTACTCCCTCTATGAGCGGGTAACCCTGCTGATTGGTGCGGCCGGGGGTAAATTGGCCGACCCCGTGTTTACCGATCGGGTTTCCCTGGAATGGCAGATGCGGGCCGGCACCCAGGCGCCGCTGTTGGAACAGCTTCGGGAGCTGACCCGGGGACAGGGGAAGGTGGAGGTATCAGACCCCTTCTACGGCCCTATTTGATCTGGAAAATTTTTCCAGTACCCAGAATTCTTCCCCTTGTGACACGGCCTTTGTGTTAGAATATGGACGGCGGACCTTGTGCCCGTGATGTTGAAAGAGAGGTATAGCCTATGGATGTCCGTCTGCGAACCGAGGAGATTGAGCACCTGACCTTTGCGTCCTGGGCCAGCTTTTCTGATCAGAGCAGGGGCCGGGCCAGACCCGAGCCCCAGGATCCCATTCGCCCTGTCTATCAGCGGGACCGGGACCGGGTCATCCATTGCAAGGCCTTCCGCCGGCTCAAACAGAAGACCCAGGTGTTCCTGTCGCCGGAAGGGGACCTGTACCGCACCCGACTGACCCATACCCTGGAAGTATCTCAGATTGCCCGGACCATTGCCCGTGCCCTTCGGCTCAATGAGGACCTCACCGAGGCCATCGCCCTGGCCCATGACCTGGGGCACACTCCCTTTGGCCATGCCGGTGAGCGGGCCCTCAACGACCGGTACCCGGGCGGGTTCAAGCACTATGAGCAGAGCCTGCGGGTGGTGGATCGGCTGGAGAAGGACGGCAGCGGCCTGAACCTGACCTGGGAGGTGCGCAACGGCATTGTGACCCATACCAAGGGCACCTGGGCGGCTACCCCGGAAGGGCGGATTGTCCGGATGGCGGATCAGATCGCCTATGTGAACCACGACATTGAGGACGCAGTGCGGGCCGGTGTGCTGGACCCTTCGGTCCTGCCCAAAGAAGCCACCGACGTGCTGGGCCAGACCAAGTCGGCCCGGATTACCTCCATGATCAACAGCATCCTAGCCCACACCCAGCCGCCTGTGATCCAGGCGGGCCCGGAGGAGGACGAAGCGTTCCGCGCTCTGAAGGCCTTCATGTACAGCACCGTCTATGTGGACAAGGTGGCCAAGCATGAGGAGCAGAAGGTGGAAAAGCTGATCGGGGACCTGTACGATTATTACTTGGCCCACCCCGACCTGATGTCCCCCCTTTATCAGCGGATTGCCGAGGAAGAAGGGGAGGACCGGGCGGTCACCGACTATATCAGCGGGATGAGCGATGACTTTGCCATCCGGGCCTATGAGGAATTCTATGTGCCCCGGAGATGGCATGTGCTGTAATCGCAACATCAGAATGGAAAAAAGAGTAAGGAAGTTCACTGCATGATCTCACACGAATATGTGGAGGAGCTGGTCCGCCGCAGCGACATCGTCGATGTGGTGGGCAATTATGTTCAGCTCAAGCGCAAGGGCCGGCTGTACGGCGGGCTGTGCCCGTTTCACAATGAAAAGACGCCGTCCTTCTACGTCTATCCGGAAACCCAGAGCTTTTACTGCTTTGGCTGCGGGGCAGGCGGGGATGTCATAACCTTTATCAAAAAGATCAGCTCCCTGAGCTACCCTGAGGCGGTCAAGCTTCTGGCCGAGCGGGCAGGGATGCCCGAGCCGGAGGAAGACGACGGCACCGGCCGGATGCGCAGCCGTATCCTTTCCATGAACAAGGAGGCGGCCCGCTTCTTCCATGCCTGCCTCAACTCCAGCGTGGACGAGGCTGCCCAGGCCCGGGCCTATTGGCGCCGCCGCGGGCTGGATGACCGCACCATCTCCCGGTTTGGCCTGGGTTATGCCCCTAACGACGGACAGGCACTGTACCATTTCCTGCGGGACAAAGGCTATACCCAGGCGGAAATGGACGCCAGCGGCCTGTTCAAGCGGAGCCAGTCGGGACGGATCTACTGTCTGTTCTGGCGGCGGGTCATCACCCCCATCTTTGACCTGCGGGGCAATGTGATCGCCTTTGGCGGCCGGGTGATGGATGACTCCAAGCCCAAGTATGTCAACAGCCCCGAGACCCTGGTCTATCACAAGTCGGATACGGTGTTCGCCCTGCAGATCGCCAAGAAGAGCGCTTCCCGGCGGTATGTCCTCTGCGAAGGCTACATGGATGTCATCAGCATGCAGCAGGCAGGCATTGACACGGCGGTCTGTGCCTGCGGCACCGCCCTGACCCAGGCCCAGGTGAAACTTCTCAGCGAGTATGCCGACGAAGTGATCCTGAGCTATGATTCCGACGAGGCGGGCCAGAAGGCCACCATCCGGTCCCTGGAATTGTTCCGGAACAGTCCGGTGCAGGTGGGGGTGCTGAAGATCCCCAATGCCAAGGACCCCGACGAGTACATCAAAAAGTTTGGCGCCGAGCGGTTCCAGCAGCTGCTGGACAGCGCGGGCAATGCCATGGATTTCCGGCTGTCCCGGGCCCGGGCCAAGTATGACCTGTCCCAGGACAGCCAGCGGCTGGGCTATATCCAGGAGGCGGCGGAAATCCTGGCCGACGGTTCCACCCCCACCGAGAAGGAGCTCTATGCCGGCCGGCTGGCAGAGGAGACCAACATCGCCAAGGCGGCTATCCTGGCCCAGGTGGAGGATGTGTCCCGCAAACTGGGGGCCAAGCGCCGCTCGGCCCGCCGGAAAGAGATTCTCCACTCAGGGGAGATGGACACCATCAAGGTGCCCTATGACAAGAGCGGCCCAGGGGCCATCGGCATCGCCTCGTCCCAGCGGCGTCTGGTGGCGGCGGCCCTGCGGCAGCCGGAGTATCTGAAGAAGATCGCCCCGGCTATGGCCCCCGAGAGCATTCTAAATCCTGACCTGCGGGAAGGCTATCAGGCCATCCTGCAGTGCTATCAGGAAGGACATGAGGTGAGTCTGGGCGCACTGGCGCCGGTGATCAGCGAAAAGGCGATGAATGAACTGAGCGGTGCCGCGGCAGAATACAGTGATGTAAGCTGCACGCCGCAGGACGTTGAAATGCATCTGGAACGGATTGCCCGGGGTGAGCCGCTGTCGGCACGGGCAGCCAGTAAAAGCGCCCAGGAGCTCAGCGACTACCTGGCGCAGATGAGCCGGCGCAAGGGGGGCGGCCAGCCGGAGGAAGAGTGAGTCCTGCCGCCCATTTTGGTTGACCGAAAGGAGAGACGCCTTTTTATGTCCCCAGAAATGCTTGCAGAGACCTTGGCCCGGAAGGCCCGCCGCCGGCCCCTGACCTCCGAACAGCTGAGCCGCGCTATGGAAGCGGCGGATTTTGATCTTTCGGGGCTGGATGCCCTCTATGAAGCCCTCAAGGCCAAGGGGGTATCCCTGGCGCCGGAGGTGCAGGAAGCAGAGCCCGCCCTGCCGCCCCTGGGGGAAGAGGAGATCGGCACCCTGGAAAAAGAGCTTTCCCCCTCAGGGGTGACCCTGGACGACCCGGTGAAAGCCTATTTAAAGGAGATCGGCACCGTGCCGCTGCTGAGCGGGGAAGAGGAGGCGGCACTGGCGGCTGCCGCCCGGGCCGGGGACGCCCAGGCCCGTCAGAAGCTGTGCGAAGCCAATCTGCGGCTGGTGGTGTCGGTGGCCAAGCGGTATGCAGGCCGGGGCCTGCCGTTCCTGGATCTGATCCAGGAAGGCAATCTGGGGCTGATGAAGGCCGCAGAGAAGTTTGAGCCCGAGCGGGGCTTCAAGTTCTCCACCTATGCCACTTGGTGGATTCGCCAGGCCATCACCCGGGCCATTGCCGACCAGGGCCGGACCATCCGGATTCCGGTCCATCTGGTGGAGAGCATCAACCGGGTCAAAAAGACTTCTTCCGAACTGCTCCATCAAAACGGGCGGGAACCCACTCCCGCCGAGATTGCGGTCCGCCTGTCCATCGAGCCGGACCGGGTGAGCCAGCTGCTGCAGCTGTCTCAGGAACCGGTAAGCCTGGAAGCCCCGGTGGGGGAAGAGGAAGATGCCCACATCGAGGATTTTGTCCAGGATGAGACCGCCGGCATTCCCGCCGATGAGGCGGGCCGGCAGATGCTCCACCGGGAACTGGTGTCGGTGCTGGCCAGCTTGACCCCCCGGGAACAGAAGGTGCTGTCCCTGCGGTTTGGCCTGGAGGACGGCCGCCCCCGGACTCTGGAGGAACTGGGCCAGGAATTTCACGTCACCCGGGAGCGGGTGCGTCAGATCGAGGCCAAGGCCCTCCGCAAGCTGCGCCATCCCAGCCGCGCCAAACGTCTGCGGGATTATCTGGAAGAATAACCAAGCCCCTGCCTTTCCTGTTGGAAAGGGCAGGGGCTTTTGCTGCGGCGCTGGAACGGATGCGCCGCAAAATGCAAGAGTCAAGATAGACAAAATCACCAAAGACAATTTTGGATGGAACATGAAAAACGGAAAATGCAAGCCCTAAAATGCACTTTTATAACACGCTTCCGTGTGTACGAAGCGATTTGGCCGCAGAAAAATTTTTTGACTGAAAGCTGTAAAATGGCTTGACAACAAGGCTTTTTTGCGTTATACTGCTGTAGTATCACAAAATGGAATACTGCGCGAAAAATGGGGTTTCGCAGCTCGCATGAAACGAAAAGTTTGTGAAAAACGACGAACCCGTTCGGCCTGCGCAGGGGCTGTTTCTGTGAGTCTGCCAGAAATCGGGCGGTTTCGTGCCGCCTTGTCTCACGTCCGTGGAGTATAAAAGTAAGGAGTGGTCGATTTTATGATGAAAGTCAAGCCCGTAAAACTCGGCAAAACCGAGCGGATGAGCTTCTCCCACATCGACGAAGTCATCGAGATGCCCAACCTGATCGAGGTCCAGAAGAATTCCTATCAGTGGTTCCTGGACGAAGGTCTGCGGGAAGTGTTTCATGACATCGGCGTCATTGAGGATTACACCGGCAACCTGGCGCTGAGCTTCGTGGATTACCGCCTCGACAAAGAGCCCAAGTACAGCATCAAAGAGTGCAAGAGCCGTGACGTCACCTACGCAGCCCCGCTGCGCGTCACCGCACGTCTGCTGAACAAGGAGACCGGTGAAGTCAAGGATCAGGAGATCTTCATGGGGGATTTCCCCCTGATGACCGACGCGGGCACCTTCGTCATCAACGGCGCAGAGCGCGTTATCGTCAGCCAGCTGGTTCGTTCTCCCGGCGTGTTCTATGGTGCTGCCAAGGACAAGGTCGGCAACGACCTGTACAGCGCCACCATGAACCCCAACCGCGGCGCATGGCTGGAGTATGAGACCGACGCATCCAACGTCTTCTATGTCCGCATCGATAAGAACCGCAAGCTGCCCGTCACCGTCCTGTGCCGTGCCCTGGGTCTGTCCACCAACGAGGACATCCTGAACTACTTCGGCGAAGACGAGCGGATGCTGGCCACCCTGGAGAAGGATACCACCAAGAGCACCGAGGAAGGCCTGCTGGAAGTCTACCGCAAGCTGCGCCCCGGCGAGCCTCCCACAGTGGAGTCCGCCACCAGCCAGATCAACATGCTGTTCTTTGACCCCCGCCGCTACGATCTGTCCCGGTTCGGCCGCTACAAAATGAACAAGAAGCTGGCCCTGGCCCGGCGGATTTCCGGCCAGGTGGCCGCCGAGAATGTGGTGGATCCTCTGACCGGGGAGCTGCTGATCGAGGCAGGGGAGAAGATCACCCGCACTAAGGCCGAGCAGGCCGACGCTGCCGGCGTCAACCTGGTGACCCTGCTGATCGACGACAAGCCTGTGAAGGTCATCACCAACGGCTGCGTTGATGCCCAGCACTTCTTCTCCTTCGACGTGAAGGAGTGCGGCATCAACGAGCGCTGCTCCTTTGAAGAGCTGCGCAAGATCCTGGATACCACCAGCGATCCCGAAGAGCAGAAGGAACTGCTCCGCCGCAACCATGACCAGCTGATCGGCCGCACCCTGACCGTCACCGATATCCTGGCCTCCATCAACTACCTGAACGGCCTGGGCCATGGCATTGGCACCACCGATGATATCGACCACCTGGGCAACCGCCGTATCCGCAGCGTGGGCGAGCTGCTGCAGAACCAGTTCCGCATCGGCTTCTCCCGTATGGAGCGTGTGATCCGTGAGCGCATGACCCTGCAGAGCCAGGATCAGAGCACCCTGACCCCCCAGGCCCTGATCAACATCCGTCCTGTGGTGGCCGCCATCAAGGAATTCTTCGGTTCTTCGCCCCTGTCCCAGTTCATGGATCAGAACAACCCCCTGGCTGAGCTGACCCACAAGCGCCGTCTGTCGGCTCTGGGCCCCGGCGGTCTGAGCCGTGACCGCGCAGGTTTCGAGGTCCGCGACGTTCACTACAGCCACTACGGCCGCATGTGCCCCATTGAGACCCCTGAAGGCCCCAACATCGGTCTGATCTCCTACCTGGCATCCTACGCCAAGATCAATGAGTATGGCTTCATCGAGGCTCCTTACCGCCGCGTCAAGAAGACCTACGACGAGAAGGGCCGGGTCATTGACCAGGTCGTCACCGATGAAGTGGTCTATATGACCGCCGACGTGGAGGACGAGTACGTGGTCGCCCAGGCCAACGAGCCTCTGGACGAGGGCCGTCACTTCAAACGCCAGCGCGTTTCGGCCCGCCGCCGCGACGAGATTCTGGAAATTGACGCTGAGAAGGTTGACTTCGTGGACGTCTCTCCCCGGATGATGGTTTCTGTGGCAACCGCCATGATTCCCTTCCTGGAGAACGATGACTGTAACCGTGCTCTGATGGGTTCCAACATGCAGCGCCAGGCCGTGCCTCTGATGGTCACCCAGCAGCCTCTGGTGGCCACCGGCATGGAGTACAAGGCAGCCACCGACTCCGGCGTCGCAGTTCTGGCCAAGAACGACGGCGTGGTGGAGCGTGTGGATGCTGACCACATCGTGATCCGCAACAACCAGGGCGGTGTGGATGAGTACAGCCTCACCAAGTTTGCCCGTTCCAACGCAGGTACCTGCATCAACCAGCGCCCCATCGTCTCGGCAGGCGAGACCGTCAAGAAGGGCCAGGTCATCGGTGATGGCCCCGCCATGCGCAACGGCGAAATCTCTCTGGGCAAGAACGCTCTGATCGGCTTCATGACCTGGGAAGGCTACAACTACGAGGACGCCGTCCTGCTGAATGAGAAGATCGTCCGTGAGGACGTCTACACCTCGATCCACATCGAGGAATATGAGACCGAGTCCCGTGACACTAAGCTGGGACCTGAGGAAATCACCCGCGACATCCCCAACGTTTCCGAGGATGCCCTGAAGGATCTGGACGAGCGCGGCATCATCCGCATCGGCGCCGAGGTCAAGAGCGGCGACATCCTGGTTGGCAAGGTCACCCCCAAGGGCGAGACCGAGCTGACCGCTGAGGAGCGTCTGCTCCGTGCCATCTTCGGTGAGAAGGCCCGTGAAGTCCGCGACACCTCTCTGCGCGTGCCTCACGGCGAGTACGGCATCATCGTGGATGTCAAGGTCTTTACCCCCGAGAACAGCGACGAGCTGCAGCCCGGCGTCCGGGAAGTGGTCCGCTGCTATATCGCCCAGAAGCGCAAGATCAGCGTCGGCGACAAGATGGCAGGCCGTCACGGCAACAAGGGCGTCGTTTCCCGGATTCTGCCCCAGGAAGACATGCCCTACCTGCCCGACGGCACCCCGCTGGACATCGTGCTGAACCCTCTGGGCGTTCCTTCCCGTATGAACATCGGTCAGGTTCTGGAAGTCAACCTGGGCTACGCAGCCAAGGCCTGTGGCATCAAGGTCATGACTCCCGTCTTCGACTCCGCCCGTGAGAATGATATCGGCGATGCCTTCGATACTGCCTGCGAAAAGTGGCACGGCGAGAATGCTCCCGCTTATCCCACCAAGCTGCCCAAGATCATGGGCGAGCAGGGCCACATCATTGACTTCTCCAAGATTGAGCTGGACCGCGACGGCAAGACCACCGTTTACGATGGCCGTACCGGCGAGAAGTTTGATAACCGCGTCACCGTCGGTTATATGTACTACCTGAAGCTGCATCACCTGGTCGATGATAAGATCCACGCCCGTTCCACCGGCCCCTACTCTCTGGTTACCCAGCAGCCCCTGGGCGGCAAGGCCCAGTTCGGCGGCCAGCGTTTCGGTGAGATGGAGGTCTGGGCTCTGGAGGCTTACGGCGCAGCATACACCCTGCAGGAAATCCTGACTGTCAAGTCGGACGATGTGGAGGGTCGCGTCAAGACCTACGAGGCCATTGTCAAGGGCGAGCCGGTGCCTCAGCCCGGTATCCCCGAATCCTTCCGCGTCATGCTCAAGGAACTGCAGTCCCTGGGCCTGGATGTCATCGTGCAGGACAAGGACGGCAACGAGATCGATATGCGCCAGAACTTCGACGAGGAAGAGACTGGCTTCGATATGCGTGAGGTTGCCGGTGCAGAGAATGTGGTCCAGGAGAGCGAGCTGCTGAACGACTACACCATCAAGGATGCCGACGCAGGCTTTGATGATGCCGCATCCCTGGAGGATGCCCCCGCAGCCGACGCAGGCCACCCGGCAGATGAAGTTGACAGGAAGGGTTCGATTCATGGAAAACACCGTTTTCGATTCGATCAAGATCGGTCTTGCCTCTCCCGAACAGATCCGCAAATGGAGCTACGGCGAGGTGAAAAAGCCCGAAACCATCAACTACCGCACCCTGAAGCCCGAGCGGGACGGCCTGTTCTGCGAGCGGATTTTTGGACCCACCAAAGACTGGGAGTGCCATTGCGGCAAGTATAAGCGGATTCGCTACAAGGGCAAGATCTGCGAGCGCTGCGGCGTTGAGGTCACCAAGGCCAAGGTCCGCCGTGAGCGGATGGGCCACATCGAGCTGGCAGCCCCTGTCAGCCACATCTGGTATTTCAAGGGCATTCCCAGCCGCATCGGCCTGATGCTGGACATCAGCCCCCGGCTGCTGGAGAAGGTTCTGTATTTTGCAAGCTATATCGTGGTGGATCCCGGCCTGACCCCGCTGGAGAAAAAGCAGCTGCTGACCGAAAAGGAATACCGCGAGATGCAGGAGCGCTACGGCGACGAGTTCAAGGCTCAGATGGGCGCCGAGGCCATCCAGGAGCTGCTGGCCGAGATCGACCTGGACCAGCTGTCTGCCGAGCTGAACGCCGAGGTGGAGAAGTCCAGCGGCCAGAAGCGGATTCGCATCCTGAAGCGTCTGGAGGTCGTGGAGGCCTTCCGGATTTCGGGCAACCGCCCCGAGTGGATGATCCTGACCGTTCTGCCGGTCCTGCCGCCTGATCTGCGCCCCATGGTGCAGCTGGACGGCGGCCGCTTCGCCACCACCGACCTGAATGATCTGTACCGCCGCGTCATCAACCGCAACAACCGTCTGCGCCGCCTGCTGGAGCTGGGCGCTCCTGACATCATTGTCCGCAACGAGAAGCGGATGCTGCAGGAGGCTGTGGACAGCCTGATCGACAACGGCCGCCGCGGCCGTCCTGTCACCGGCCCCAACAACCGCGCTCTGAAGAGCCTGTCCGATATGCTGAAGGGCAAGCAGGGTCGTTTCCGTCAGAACCTGCTGGGCAAGCGTGTTGACTACTCCGGCCGTTCCGTTATCGTGGTCGGCCCCGAGCTGCGGATGGATCAGTGCGGTCTGCCCAAGGAGATGGCTCTGGAGCTGTTCAAGCCCTTTGTCATGAAGGACCTGGTGGAGAAGGGCGTTGCCAACAACATCAAGTCCGCCCGCAAGATGGTGGAGCGCGCTCGTCCCGAAGTGTGGGACAGCCTGGAGACCGTCATCAAGGGCCACCCGGTTCTGCTGAACCGTGCACCTACTCTGCACCGTCTGGGCATTCAGGCCTTCAACCCGGTGCTGGTGGAGGGCCGTGCCATTAAGCTGCACCCCCTGGCATGTACCGCATTCAACGCCGACTTCGACGGCGACCAGATGGCAGTCCATCTGCCCCTGGGCGAGGATGCCTGCCGCGAGGCCAAGATGCTGATGCTGGCTTCCGGCAACCTGCTGAAGCCTTCGGACGGCGCACCTGTTACCGTCCCCACCCAGGATATGATTCTGGGCAGCTACTACCTGACCACCGTCCGCGAGGACGAGGACGGGGCAGGGAAGGTGTTCCGCGATGAGAACGAGGCCCTGATGGCCTACGCCGAGCACATCGTCACCCTGCATGCTCCCATCAAGGTCCGCCGCACCATGGTGCTGGACGGCGTGGAGCGCACCGGCCTGGTGGATACCACCGTCGGCAGCATCATCTTCAACACCCCGGTTCCCCAGAACCTGGGTTACGTGGACCGCACCGATCCCGCCCACTGGCTGGATTACGAGATCAACTTCCGCGTCACCAAGAAGACCCTGCCCGACATCATTTCCCGCTGCCTGACCCGGAACGGCACCCGCGCCTGCGCCAAGATGCTGGATTCCATCAAGGCACAGGGCTACAAGTACTCCACCCTGTCGGCCATCTCGGTCGCTGTCTGCGACGCCGTGATTCCGCCCCAGAAGGCTGAGCTGCTGGAAGAGGCCGACAAGAAGGTCTCCCAGGTCAACAAGCTGTTCAACCGCGGTCTGATTTCCGAGGAAGAGCGCTACAAGAAGACCATCGATATCTGGCAGGCCACCACCGACAAGGTTTCCAAGGCTCTGTCCGATAACCTGCCCAAGGACAACGAGATCTATATGATGGCTGACTCGGGCGCCCGTGGTTCCATGAACCAGATCAAGCAGCTGGCCGGCATGCGCGGCCTGCTGGCAAACACCGCAGGTCAGACCATTGAGATGCCCATTCGCGCCAACTACCGTGAAGGTCTGAACATTCTGGAATACTTCGTTTCCGCCCGTGGTGCTCGTAAGGGTCTGGCCGATACCGCTCTGCGTACCGCTGACTCTGGCTACCTGACCCGCCGCATGGTCGACGTCTCTCAGGACGTCATCATCCGCGAGCTGGACTGCGGCACCACCGATGGCCTGGAGGTCTCCGAGATCCACGAGGGCAAGGAGAAGATCGAGTCCTTCCGCGAGCGTCTGATCGGCCGCTACGCTGTGGGCGATGTGGTGAATCCCACCACCGGCGAGGTCATCGTTCCGGAAGGGAAGATGATGGACCTGTACGACGCCGAGAAGATCGAGGCTGCCGGCATCACCCACCTGAAGATCCGCAGCCTGCTGACCTGCCGCGCCAAGACCGGCGTCTGCGCACGCTGCTACGGCTCCAACATGGCTACCGGCGAGCCGGTCCAGCTGGGCGAGTCTGTCGGTATCATCGCTGCACAGTCCATCGGCGAGCCTGGTACCCAGCTGACCATGCGTACCTTCCATACCGGCGGTATTGCATCGGCAGAAGATATTACCCAGGGTCTTCCCCGTGTTGAGGAGCTGTTTGAGAGCCGCCGTCCCAAGAGCATGGCCATCATGAGCGAGATTTCGGGTGTTGTCTCTCAGGATGACACCAAGAAGAACGTGGTCATCAAGGTCACCGGCAAGGACGACAACGGCGCCGAAGTGGTCAAGAGCTACTCGATTCCCTTCACCCAGCACGCACGGGTTATGCCTGGCGACCGGGTGGAGAAGGGCGATATCATCACCCGTGAAGGCGTCCTGTATCCCCAGGATATTCTGGCCGTCAAGGGCCTGTCTGCTGTCCAGAACTATCTGATCAGCGAGGTCCAGAAGGTCTACCGTCTGCAGGGCGTTGAGATCAACGACAAGCACATCGAGGTCATCATCCGTCAGATGTGCCGCAAGGTCCGGGTGACCGACGCCGGTTCCTCCGACCTGATCGGCGGCGCACTGGCCAACCGCCTGGATGCGGAGAACATCAACGAGGAACTGAAGGCCCGCATTGAGGCAGGGGAGACCGACCTGAAGCTGGTGGAGTATCAGCAGGTTCTGCTGGGCATCACCAAGGCTGCACTGGCCACCGAGTCCTTCCTGTCGGCTGCATCCTTCCAGGAGACCACCCGCGTGCTGACCGAGGCTGCCATCAAGGGCAAGGAGGATAAGCTCTCCGGCCTGAAGGAGAACGTCATCATCGGCAAGCTGATCCCCGCAGGCACCGGTCTGCCGGAGGTTCGCGAGGATCTGATCCGCCGCGAACAGGAGCAGGATCAGGAGCTGGCCGCTGAGGCTGAGGCCGCTGCCAACCAGTAAAAAGATCCCATAAACCCAGGCCCCATCTGCCCTGCGCAGGTGGGGCTTTTTTGGTTGCCGCCGGTTCATCTTTCAAAAAAATTAAATTTGTGGTATAAAACAAAAATTTTCTGGAAAAACTGTTGACATCACAGAACATTCTGAGTAAAATAAACTTGTTGCGCTTCACTAGGTGAAGTGCGGCAAAAATGTGTTGGACAACCCGTCCGGCGAAGAAAACTATAGGAAAGGAGAAACACAATGCCTACTTTTAACCAGCTTGTACGCAAAGGCCGCGATGTCCTGGCTACCAAGAGCACTGCTCCCGCTCTGCTGAAGAGCTACAATTCTCAGAAGAAACAGTATTCTGATCTGAACAGCCCTCAGAAGCGTGGTGTCTGCACTGCTGTCCGTACCATGACCCCCAAGAAGCCCAACTCTGCACTGCGTAAGGTTGCTCGTGTCCGCCTGACGAATGGTATCGAGGTCACCTCTTACATTCCCGGC
>CAJFNF010000034.1 GCA_904394215.1 uncultured Faecalibacterium sp. | reverse complement strand
CGGCCTATTTGTGTCGTCTTCTAAGTCAATGCCGCCGTAAAAGCGAAAGGTCGTCTAAATTTTAGGAAATGGGGACTTGACACATATTGGCAGGTTTGCAGGTAATCAACCTGGCATTTCTCAGTGCATTTAAAGATTCCCTGGGCACCCCCGTGGAATTGGGCATCCGCCCGGAATGGGATGAGATTGCACCGGTGGCCTGGCTGCCCCGGCTGAAGAAGCTGCCCGTGGGTTATTTCGTCACCCCGATCATCAACCCCATCGAGCCCACGGGCGACCTGGGTGCGGCCATGTTTGAGCCCGCCAGGCGGCAGATCATCGACGCCGACGAACAGTACACCCGCCTCGATTGGGAATACGAGGCCGGCGAAATCGCGGTCGATACCGACGCCAGCTACCTGCAGCCGACCGACGCCGGGCAGCAGATGTCGAAAGCAGAGGCTCTGAGAAAATACGGCGTCCCCCCGGAGGCCCTCACCACCACCACGCCCCACCACCGGGAGCGCGTTTTCCACGGCCTCGACCTGAACACCGGCATAACCCAGCAAACCCCGTTCTACCAGGTCTTTGCACCCAGCCTGCGGGATACCAGTTACCTCTCGGGGTTGAACCAGTACCTGCGCAATGTGGAGAGCCACGCGGGCCTGAGCTTTGGAATTTTGTCTCAGGTTTCGGACGTCGAAAAGACCGCCACCGAGATCATGAGCAGCCGACAGAAGTTATACGCCACCGTTTCGGATTGCCAGGCAGCCATGGAAGAAGCGCTGAGAGGCCTGATCGACGCCCTAAACTACTGGGCCGACCACGTGCCCGGGGCCCCGCAGAAAGGCGTCCTGGAGGTTTCTTTCCAGTGGGACGACAGCATCATCATCGACCGCCTGACCGAGCGCACGCAATGGCAGCAGGAAGTCACCATGGGGCTGCGCAGCAAGGCGGAATACCGGATGCACTTCTACGGTGAAGACGAGGCCACCGCCCGCCGGGCGATTCAGGCAGTTCAGAACGAAAGCGCAGGAATGGATGTATTGGAGGGAGTGCTCAATGGCAGCAGCAACCGAAAAGCGAAAAACCAGTAAGCCCGCACCCAAAGCGGATTACACCGAGCTCGAGGCTTGGCTCAACCGAGGATGGAGCGCGGCGACCGCTACACGGCGATGGGACGCCTATCGCGGCGCCATGGCCGCCCTCCGGCTGGCCGGGCTGGAGGTTTCCGAACAGAGCGGACGACATAAGGTGATGCGGTAATGCTGACCCCAGAACAGATCAACGAATACGCTGGGCTGATGGCCGACCCCTGGGGCGATTTGGCAGACCGGATCCTGCGAGACATGGTCCGCCGCATCGTTAAGGCGGGCCAGATCACCGAGACCGTGGAGTGGGAGGCCTACCGCCTGGAGGCCTTGGGCGCCAGCGAACAGTATATCCGGCAGCAGCTGCAGGCCATAGCCTCGAAACTGGGCCCGCAGGAAGCCCGGATTTTCGCCCAGGCAATGGTCGAGGCGGACGCCAATGACCGCGCCCTGGCCCCGGAGGACGCCCTGCCAGACACGACCCTGGGCGAAAGCGATGTGGCACAGCAGATGATCGAAAGCGGGTACAGGCGAACGCTGAACACCCTGTACAACCTGACCGGCACCCGAGCGGTAGGCAACAACAAGAACCTGATCCAGACCACCCAAAGCCAGCTGGCCTATTATTTGGACAGCGCCCACGCCAACATAGCCAGCGGGGCCTTCAGCCAGGACAGCGCCGTCCGCAGCGCCCTGCGGCAGCTGGCTGCCGCAGGGGTCGGCGCCATCACCTATCCATCCGGGCACGTTGACTCGCTGGAGGTTGTAGTTCTCAGAGCTACACGAACGGGGATCAGCCAGACTGCTGGTGAGCTGGCCATGTACAATGCCCAGCAGATGGGCTGCGACCTTATGGAGTTGACCGCCCACATTGGAGCCCGAACCGGCAGCGGCCTCCACGATTACACGAACCACGCCTGGTGGCAAGGGCAGCTGGTCAGCCTTTCCGGCCAGCGCGGGTATTTGAGTCTGGACGACATCGGATACGGGGACGTGCAGGGCTTCAAGGGGGCGAATTGCACCCACGACTGGCACCCATTCTGGGAGGGTTTCAGCACCCGGAATTATACGCCGGAAGACCTAGAGCGAATGGCCCGGGCCACCGTGACCTACAACGGCAAAGAGATCGGGCAGTACGACGCCACACAGATGCAGCGCGCAATGGAGCGCCGCATACGGGCCCAGAAACGGGCCTTTCTCGTGGCGAAGGAAGCTGGTCTCGTTGACGACGAAAGAGCCGCAGCGGCCCGCCTTTCGGCCTCTCGTGAGAGGTTGAGCGATTTTCTCAAGCAGACCGGGCTGCGCAAGCGGCAGATCCAGGAAACCGTGGCCGGCTTTGGCCGCAGCGAAGCCGCCAGCGCCGCAGCCATGGCCCGCAAAAAATGACAACAAAAAAGGCCCGGGGGGTTACCCCGGGCCTTCGCATTTTCAGTAATTCGCCTGTTCCGCTATGGCATCGCAGCAGATGCAGCCCTGCATCAAGGCCTCGCCTTCAGTTCCAAAGAACGAACTCTCCCATTCAGACACGTTATCCAGCGGCAGAGAGGCGAACCCCATCTCCTTCTCTTTCGAGATGTCCTGGGGCTCCCACACCGTCAGCGAGTAGCCCTTGCCTTTCGGGCCGTTCACGAATTCGGCAGCCACCACATAGTCCTTATACCGGACCACAACCCCCATGGGCTCCAGTTCATTCTTCAGTTCATACATGGTCATAAAAGATACCCCTTTCACAGTTCAAAGCCCCGGCAGATGCAGGGCGATCAAAACAGCTGCAGCTGCCATTCTCGTACATATTCATTCACGGCATCCGAAAAGAGAATATCGGGGGTTTCCGTATCGATATCGTCGTAGTTTTCAGAGAAGATCAGCATAACCACGATATCAGACAAGCGGTTGATTTCATAGAAGGCGCGAGCCTTCATGAAATTGCAAAATTCTTCAAACCAGGTCATGAGGTTTAGCTCCTTTCGATAAGGCCCCGCCAGAGGCGGGGCGGGGGTTTTATTCATCTTCACAAAGGTTAAAAGCACAGGCTGCTTCTCGTTCGGCGTCTTCTTCAGACATTCCGTACTCGGTCATTAAATAGTCGATGTATTCCAGAATGTTCATGCCAAAATATTTCATGTTATCACACCCTCCTTTCACAGTTCAAAGCCCTTCCAGTGGGCGGTATTCTTGATTGCATCCCAGGTCCGTTTTCCCGCGGTGTTGTAGAAGCGATGCTTGAATTTTACATAGCCGTAAACATACGACACCCAGCAGCCGTCCATCTTCGGGGTGAAGGTGACATACACCTCCAGCCTCTCGCCGTTCCCGTCCACCGGTTCCCGAACCAGCTCGTAGGAAGGCATCCCGCCAATGTCATCCAGCAGGACAGCGCCCGCATTTTTCAGATAATCAACCAGAGTCATAACCAACAACCTCCCATTCAACACATAACCATACAGCGGGCCTTGGTGACCTCACGCCCAGGCCGTTCACCGGCGAAATCGCCGTAGCCGTTCAGGTATTCATCGACCCGCCGGACCAACCAGTCAACATCGTCCACCTTGTAGGCCTCCGCCTTGTCGTCCAGGGCCAGGCTTTCGACCTTGAAGAATTCCTTCTCCCACGAACACCCGGTCTTGCGATCAGCCATGCTGACCATCGCCATGCGGCCAGCCTTATCAATGAACCTCGTCATATCGATTACCTCCAATTTTCTGGTTCCTTTCGACGTCTGTATGTTACCTCTTTCAAGCGGTATATGCAAGCATATAAACTGCCGAATATACGCCTGGTAAATTGGGTAGTTTTGTCGGAAGCGTATGCTTGCATACCGGGGGCGGATATGGGATAATAGGGTCGGAGGTGAGACCATGACAACGGAAGCCCAAAAGCACGCCATCCAGAAATACCTGGCGAAATTGACCACCCTGACCCTTCGCCTGCCGCCCGATGAGGTGGAGCGGATGAAAGCCCACGCGGACCGCAACGGCGTCAGCCTGCGGCAATACATACGGCAGACCATGGCAGCCCAGATGGACCGAGAAGATAAAGCCGAGTAAAACACCCCCGGAGAGAAGCCCCTCCGGGGGTGTTTTTATGCCCAGACGAACGGAACAAACGGATTTTTGCATTCCGTTTGCCCTTGCGTTTGCCCGAAAACCGAGTGTTGATGCGGGTTTTTACCCCGGACAAACAGAATAAACAGATTATTTCTACTTAAATAAAATAATGAAATTTAATATACGCGCGCGTATACACACACGCGTAGGGCTATATAGAAAAATGCGTTTGTTTCGTTTGGAGCGTTTGCCCGTTCGCCGGACGGCAGACAATTCCTGTACCGTTTTTGAGAGAGGTTTTGTGATAAGCTTTCCCTAGAATTCATCGGGCGCCGGATGTAACCACGGGGCGCGAGGGTCCGCGTCGGCCACGCGTGAACAAAGGCTGTAGACCCTGGACAGGAGAACGCAACATGAAACGTGAGGAATTGAGAGCCATCGAAGGGCTGACCGAGGCCCAGATCGACGCGATCATGAAGCTGCATAACCAGGACGAAAGCGCCCACAAGATCGCCATGCAGCAGATCCAGTCGCAGCTGGACACCGCTACACAGGGGTTGAAGGCCTTTGAAGGGGTGGACGTCAACCGCCTGAAAAACCAGGTCACCGAGTTGACCACCCGGCTGGAACAGCAGAAAGCGGACTTTGCATTCGAGGCGACCGTGCGCAAGGCCGCCCACGATGCCCAGGCCCGCAACGAGGATGACGTGATCACCCTGCTGCCCAACAAGGACAGCCTGAAAGCCAGCCAGAACCAGGCAGCCGATGTGGCAGCAGCCATGACGGCCCTGAAGACTTCGAAACCCTACCTGTTTGGAGAGGCCAAGCCCGCCGACCCCGCAAAGGATCAGCCTGCGGCAGAGGGCAGCGCACAGCAGCCCGGTACCCCGCCCATCGTGGTGCCCAAACCCCGCCCCCAGGGCGGCGTTGAAACCCCCACGCTTTCTGACTTCATCAACATGACCGGCGCAGAGCGGATGGCCCTGCGCACCAAGAATCCGGCGCTTTTCCAGCAGCTCTCCAATGAAGTGCGGCAGAAACGGCGCTGGTAAGGAAGGAGATAAAGAATGGCAATTACCGGCACTTTTGGCGGCTTCCCGTTTGACCCCGAGGTTTACCAGGGCTTTGTGGACCAGGAACCCACCTTCAGCGATTCCATCATCGCATCCGGCGTCCTGGCCACCGACGCCTCCATGGCATCCGTCCTGAACAACGGCGGCACCCTGGGCACCACCCGCTTCTACAACCCCCTGGACCCCGACAAGGACGCACCCCTGGTCCGTGACGGCGACACCGACAACGAACCCACCACCATCTCCGGCGGCAAGCAGAGTTTCATCCGTCTGGACCGCATGAAGGCGTGGAAAGCTACACAGCTGACTCGTGAGCTGACTGCTGCCGATCCCATGGCCTATGTTGCCCGCAGCACCAGCCTTTACTGGCGGATGTATTGGCAGGGCCTGATGGTGAAGATGGTTGACGCCGTCCTGACCCTGAGCGGCCTTTCCACCCACGTCATCACCGCCACCGCCGGTGTGGACGCCGGCCTGGTGATCGACGGCCAGCAGGCAGCCCTGGGCGACCTTTCGTCCAAGTTTGGCCTGTACGTTATCCACAGCAAGGTATACGCCGAATACCAGAAGCTGGGCCTGATCGATTACAACAAGTACACCATCACCAACGTGCTGCAGAAAGAGGTCGAGCTGCCCACCATCAACGGCCTGATCGTTATTAAGAACGACCGCGGCACCTACGACGGCTCCACCAATTACACCAACTACCTGTTCGGCCAGGGTTCCATCCTGACCGCCACCCCCAAGGTCATCACCCCGGATTACACCGACTACGACGCGAAGACCGACGGCGGCACCGACATCCTGTACAACAACCGCAGCATCATTCTGCACCCCAACGGCGTGAGCTTCAAGGCAGATGGCATCACCAAAGAGACCCCCACCGACACCGAGTTCACCACTTCGGCCAACTGGGATCTGCGGTTCGACGCCAAGAACGTCCGCCTGGCAAAGATCGTTATTCCCGCCGCGCAGCTTACCCCCGGCGAGTAATCGGAGGGCGACATGGGCTGGCTGAATTATGAGGATTTCAAAGCTCGATACCCGAGCACGACCCTGACCGAGGCGGACTTCCCCGCCCTGGCCGGGGAGGCCGAGATGGCGATCAACGACCAGACCTTCTGGCGGGCCCAGGTGGCGACCGACGAGGACAGCCTGGCCGCGCTTGCCACCTGCGAGGCCCAGCTCATTCAGCTGGCGCTGACCACCGACGCGGACAGCGCGATCCAATCGAGCCTGACCGGCGTAACCAGCGTGAGCAATCATGGCTACACGGAAGCATACGCCGCAGCGGACCAGACCCTGTCCACGATTGAGCGGAAGCGCAAGCAGATCATCGAAACAATTTTGTCGGGGCCATCCACCCGGTGGATGCTCTACAAAGGCGGCGTTTACCACCCGCGTGGCCGCCGGCATTATTGACATAGGAGGCCCCGGAAATGGCGCGAAAACCCCTGCTCGCAAACGACAGCATCAAGATCGAGCACCGCGCATCTGCCGGGGCCTCCGATGTTGTTTATACCGTAACTCTGACCGGCGTGAGCTGCCATGAAGCCCACGGGGTCCGGGTTTCCACCCCCGGCTTCCAGCAGCAGGCCACGACCGAGATCTGCATTTTTCCCGGCTTTTCGCAGGCCGCCACAGAGAGCCCCGCTGAGGGGCCTTCCACGACAGACAGCACCTATCTCGACCCGGCGGCGTTCAAGGCCACAGAGAGCTCCCGGCGGGCCCAGTATTGGACGATGGACAAAGAAGACATCGTGTACCTGCCGTCGGGCCGGAAAGGCCGGATCACCAACATCGAGGACAACCGCGCCGGCAGATGCCCGCATTGGTTTGTGGAGGTCACATAAGCATGGCAGACAACAAAATCCCACAGGCGGTGCTGGCATGGCTGGCGGATTGCCCGTACATCGAAGCCCTGACCGAGGACGGGGTCAGCGTTCACATTGACTACCTGGGCAGCGACCCGGTGCAGTTCAGCCTGAACGCGACCCCCACCGAGGCCGTTCTGAAGCGGTATTTTTCAGGGGAGCTGCGGGCGAAGAATTACGTCTTGACCAGCCGGATGGATTACACACAGGGAGACGCCGAACGCGCAGCGCAGAGCGCCTTCTGGGACGATTTCACCAACTGGTGCGAAGTCAAATCGGAGGCGAAGCAGCTGCCCGACCTTGGCCCCGGCAGGCAGGCCCTCAGCCTGCTTTGCACTACCAACGGCTATATCCAGAACGTAGACACCACGACCTGCCAGTTCCAGATCCAGCTTCAGATGCAGTATTACCAGGACAAGTTTGCACGGCGCAAGGAAGTGATGGGCGCGTGAGCGAAAAAATCTATTTTGAGAGCCCCAAAGGCAAGATCGTGAAAGGGATGCGGTCCGATGGCAAGGTCGCCTACCACATCGAGTGGGCGGCAGGCTTTGGCCCGACCTTCACCCAAGCCTTCGAGGATGCACAGAGCGCCTTTGCACAAGAGGTGGCTCGCAAGATGGAGCCTTACGTTCCCTGGGATTTCGGCACCCTGGCCCAGAGCCAGCACATTGCATCTGAGTACAAGAAGGGCCTGATAGTGTATGCTACACCGTATGCACGGCGCCAGTATTACACTCTCGGCTACCATCATCCCCAGGACGGCTTGGGCTTGCGCGGCCCCAAATGGGGGCAGCGCTGCGCAGCCGATAACCGCGTCCATTTCGTGCAGTTCGCACGGGCCGCGGTCCGTGAGCAATTGAAAAAACGCTGAAAGGAGAACAGCTATCTATGACCGTTAAGGAAGCACTTACCGCTGCAAAGATCACGCCGAATCCGGCATATACCGGCATTGAGACCGCCGACGACATGATTCTGGGCGTTCAGACCGAGGCATCGGGCCAGGAAACCCCGGACAAATATACCGTTGTTCAGCAGCAGGTCACCGAGCATTCTGGCGCCATTAACGCCTCCAGCTCGGATACCGCATACATCCGCACCGGCCCCGTCACCACCAAGACCGGTGCCCAGCGCCAGATCACCATCAACGGTGAGCGGTTCGCCGGCGATCCCTTCCAGGATTTCGCCCTGAGCCCCAAAATCAAGTACGGCACCGGCCAGGACGTGGTAGTCAAGTACGTTTATTTTTCCCTGCGCACCGGCAAGGGCGAGCAGGGCGAGGCAGCCCTGATCGTATCGGCTGACGCCTCCGGCGCCGCCAACAACCCCGCCGGCTTCAGCGCCCAGCTGAACGCCATCGGTACGCCGACCGAGTACACCTATTCTGACAGTGCGGAGGAGTAACCTATGAAGATCCGCAACATGGAATTTGACTTTGATGTTCTCAGCGCAGCCGACGCCGATCGGCTCCAGGATGCCGTGGATACGCTGCAGGCAGCCGCCGCAGCCGTACCCGAGACCGCAGGCCTGGGCAACATTATTAGGGCCAATTGCGCCGCGATTGACAGCTTCCTGGCCACGATTCTGGGCGAGGATTACGACATCCGCATGAACATCAACACCAACGACCTGCGGGCCCTGCGGGCGCTTTACCTGGAGGTTCTGTCGGAGATTGGCAAGGCCAAAGCAGAGCTGGACATCCCCACGGCAGCCGTCTCCACCGCAGCCAGCCCGGCTGCGGTTACCGCCCGGGTAGATATGCAGGCTCAGGCCCGGCAGGCCGCGCAGGCCGCAGCCCAGAGCCTGCCTGCCGTCACCAAGCCCCCCGAGCGCACCGCCGTGCCGTTCAGCAGCATGAACCGCGAACAGCGCCGGGCCTGGGTTCGGGCGATCAAAGGCGGCAAGGCCGGCCAGTGAAGCCGCACTGCCTGATCGCCGACCCGCTCCCCAGCAAAACCCCGCAGCTGGACCTGATCGATCCAGATTACCGGATTTTTATCCAGTTTGAGGCCGCATCGCTTCGGGTCAAGAACGAACGGGATGCGGCCCCATTGATTACCGCTACACTGGACAAATTCCTGGGCGCGGGTTGGCAGCTGGAATACACCCCCCAGCAAGCCTTCGACGGTCTGATGTGGTTTTACCGCGCCGGGCGCGAAGAACCGGAACCGGTAGATACGATGGGCCCCCGGCCCCCCTTGGCCTTCGACTACATAATCGACGGGCCCATGATCGCCGCCGCGTTCCAGAGCGCATACGGCCTCGATTTGACCGACCCCAATACCCGGCTGCATTGGTGGCGGTTTCAAGCCCTGCTGCAGGGTTTACCAGATGAGTGCCGGTTCTGTCGGGTGATCGGGTGGAGGACAGCCGATCTGACCGGCATGAAGGGCAAGCAGCTGGCCTTCTACGAGGGCATGAAGCGGAAATTTGCGCTGCCAGCAGACCTAGGGGGTGAACCACGCGTATATGCAAGCAAAGCGGACTGGGATAAGGCGTACATCGAGCGGCTTAAACGCCAGGCAGGGCGCCGATAACCGCCGCCCCGTGCCGTGTCCTTATTGCGGAAAGCCCACCACCGTGTGGGCCCAGGCAGACGCGGCAGCCCGGGGGCTTTGGGTGAAATGTAAAAACCCGGCATGCCGCCGGGAATTCGAGATCAAGATTTAAGAGCCTGTGCCCCATGTGCCCGTGCTCCCCCAGCGGGAGGTGGGTACATGGGGACTTTGCATGACGCCGATATCGTCATCGGCGCAGGCGTTGATACCACAGAGGCAGAAAAAGACGTAAAGGGGCTCTCCGATAACCTTGGAGAGGCCATGGATTCGGGGGTAAAAAAGGCGGACGACGCATCCGCTGAAATGTCCCAGAGCCTTGCAGCCCTGACCAAGACCGCGCAGGAAATGCTGACCCAGGTGGGTCAGGCAGCTTCCAGCGCTATCAAGACAATTGCTTCTGCTGGGGCAAAAGCTACACAGCAAATCTCTGATACTCAAACAGAGATGGCGAAGGGCGAAGACGGCGCACGCGGTCTGGCCGATGGGCTGGGCGCCGTGGGCGAAGGCGCCGACCAGGCCGGCACCAAGATGGGCGGCCTCGGGGATCAGACCAAAGACACCGGAACCCAAATGGGCGGCCTCGGAGACCAGAGCGAGGACACCGGCACCAAGATGGGCGGCCTTGGGGCCGCCATCAACGCCGTCAACCGGTCCCTGAGCGAGGCGCAGAGCGCCTACAGCGTGCTGACCCAGGCCACGGCAGAGTACAACAAGACCGGCACCCTGGCCCTGGGCACATGGCAGGCGCTGCTCAACCTGGATCCCAAATACCAGTCCCTGCTGACCATGCAGAGCGGCAAGCTGGCGATCAACACCGACGCTTACAACGAACTGATTGCAAGCCAGCGCCGGGAAATCACCGCCCTGATGCAGCAGAACGGCGCCAGCGAGGAAACCATCTCCATGCTGAATAAGCTGGGAGAGACCACCGCCGAGACGGCGCACAAAACGGGCACCCTTTCCACCATTGCCTCCACCGTCATGCAGAATCTGGGGGTGGGTTCCGCCAGCTTCGCCGTCGCCGCGGGCAACCTGATCAGCCAGGCGATCACGGGCATCGCAACCGCCGTGAAAAACATGGTCTCGACCGTGGTTTCCACCGGTTTGCAGTTCAACGCCCAGATGGAGAACTACGAGCTGGCTTTCCAGAATCTGCTGGGGGATGCCCAGGCCGCGAATGATGCTCTGAATGCTATCAAGCAGGATGCAGCAGCTACACCGTTTGATGTGTCTGGGCTGGTAGCAGCCAACCGGCTGCTGCTTTCCACCGGCCAGAGCGCTGAAGAAGCCCGGAAGGTTATCAACGCCCTGGGCAACGCCGTATCCGCTTCAGGTGGCGGCAACGCCGAATTGCAGCGGATGGCAGCCAACCTGCAGCAGATCGCAAACGTAGGCAAGGCTTCCACCATCGATATCCGCCAGTTTGCGTATGCCGGCATCGACATTTACGGCATCCTGGCGGATTACACCGGCAAGACCAAAGAAGAAGTTCAGAAAATGACGGTCACCTATGATCTGCTGACCGCTGCCCTGGAGGCAGCCAGCAGCGCAGGTGGCCGGTACGCCGGCGCCATGGAGGCCTACAGCCAGACCTTGCAGGGCCGGATGGACACCCTGAGTGATAACGCCGCCCAGCTGGCCGGCGCCCTCACCGAGGGCCTGTTTGAAGCCCAAGGCGAGCTTGTATCTGCCGCCGCGGGATGGGTTGACACCCTGAGCGAAACCCTGCAGAGCGAAGGCCCCGGTGCCATGGCGGCAGCCGGCGTGCAGATCATCTTTGAATTTGCCCAGGGCGCGATTTCGGCCCTTCCGCAGGTGGCGAACGCCGCGGTCCAGACCGTCGTCGATTTTATTACCAGCGTGCTTCAGAATCTGCCCGCTATTGCCAGCTCGGGCGGACAGATGATCGGCAGCCTGATCGCCGGCCTCCTGGGCATGATGGCGAATATTGAGGTCGCCGTTTTACAGATCGTTGAAGCCATTATTGACTTCTTCCTTTCCGGCGATTTCATCTCCGTCGGCATCCAGTTTATCGCCGGCATTATTCAGGGTTTTGTGGACGCCCTGCCCGACCTGGTAAATACCGTTATTTCCGCCGTTGGCAAGCTGGTTGACAAGGCAAAGCAGCTTGCAAAAGACGGGTGGAATTCGGTCCAGGACATCATGAGCGGCAAGGCGCTTCAGGATGCGTCCAATACGATTGATGCCGCTACCAACCCGTACCACAGAGGCAGCGAAAAGGACGACAACTACTGGAAGCAGGTGGGCCAGCACTTCACCGATACCGGCCAGGATCAGAAAAACGGCGACTACCGCACCAAAGAGGAAAAAGCAGCCTCCGATGCAGCGCTGGCCACCGCAGACCTGACCAATTCGCTGAAGGGCCTCTCCTCCGCCGCCGGGTCCGCCGCAAAGCAGACCGAAACCCTGGCCGATAAGATCACCAAGGCCGACAAGGCCCTGACCGAAAGCCAGAACGCATACAAGACCCTGAACGACGCCGTTCAGGAATACAACGACACCGGAACCATCAGCCTGGCCACCTGGCAGGATTTGATGGACCTGGCACCCGAATACCAGGCCCTTCTTTCCAAACAGGGCGATCAGCTGGTGATCGACACCGCGGCTTACAATGAGCTGACCGCAGCCCAGCGGATGGAGATCGAAACCCTCGTGACGCAAAACGGGGTGACCGCCGACGCCATCCAGCTGATTGACAGCCTGGGCATTGCCGCGGAAGACAGCGCCAACAAGGCCGGTACCGCCTTCTCCGATTTAAAGGACAAGGTGAAGGAACTGGTCAAGGACGGCCCCCTGGAGGTTATCACCGATCTGGCCGGCGCTTTGAAGAACGGCGACTGGACCGATGCCGCAGCGGCCATCGCCCAGGGGTTGTGGATGACCATCACCCCCGAGCAGCAGGACACCATCTACAACTGGGCCACCGAAGCCGTCAAGACCATGAACGACGGCTTCACAAAGGCAGGCTGGTCCGGGCTGCTTAACGCGGGCAGCTCCGTTGTTCAGGGCCTGGCGGATTCCAGCACCAATATGGGCGGCCTGATTACCAGCCTTCTGAATCAGGTGGGCATTTCGGGCGGCATCCAGGGCCTGCTGAGCACGATCGCAGAGCTGGCCCCTATGGTGATTGGGGTAGCAGCAGCCGCAGCAGCCGTGGCCGCCGGCGTCATTGGGGTAGCCGAGGCTTTCAAATACGTTATTTCTCAGAGCCAGCTTTTGCAGTCCAAGGTGCAGGATTTGGCCGACGCCGGGCAGGCATTGACCGATGAGCTGAGCGCCGCGCTGGAGGTTTTGCAGCCGGTCATCGATTTGAGCGAGGATATGCTCGACAGCCTGGACCGGCTCACTTCCACGATTACCGACACGATTACCGGTATCGGCGTCGAGCTGATGGAAAGCCTGCTGCCCATTTTGACCGAGATCATGGATACCCTGACCCCGGTGGCCGAATCCTTGCAGCCGGCCCTGGAAGCCGTGGGCGACCTTTTGCGCACGCTTTTGGAGCTTTTCGGGACCCTGGTATCCAGCGTCATGACAGCCTTACAGCCCGTGTTGGAGGCCATCGGACCGCTGATCGAAGCCTTGGCAATCCGGCTGAACACCATCGCCACCCTCGTTTCCACTTTCCTTTCCCCTGTGCTGAAGGCATTGGGCGAGGTTTTGAGCTGGCTGCTGCAGCCGATCGAATGGGTTGCAGAGGCGATCCGGTCGGTGGCGACCTTCATCGTCAACCTGCTCAATTCGGTTCTAAAATTTTTCGGGATTAAAATTGACCTGCCGGACGGGTCCGCAGCCGACAAAGGCGAAGCCTTTGATGAGATTACAAACGCCCTGGAGGACAACACCGACGCCCTGGAAGAAAACAGCGATTTGATCCGCAACCCGCCCCGGTACCAGACCGGCGGTGGCGGGCCCACCACCGGCGTCATCGACTACAGCGCCATGCTGGCCGCCGCCAGGGCAGCCATGCAGAGCCAGAACACCCGGGTGGTTACCAATTACGATGCCGGCAGCGGCCAGACCGCAGCCCGCCTGAACGCCTCCTGGAAGGGTTCAAGCACCACCGTTCTCAACGTGGACGGCAAAGAGGTAGCCCGGGTTATTACCCCCTATGTGGATGAAGACATGGCGTTTTGATGGAGGATAGCATGGACGACTTTTATGTAGATGCCCGAGGATCTTCTGAGTTCGGGGCGAGACTGCTGGCAAGCTACACAGTAGGCGGGCCCAGTATCACTCGGAGTAGAGTGCAGCCGGGGGCCGGGCTTCGGTTTGTTCCGGCGGGCAGCCAGATCGGGCTGCGGCAGATTTCCCTCCCGGTCCATGTTTTCGGTTCCAGCCCCCGGGATGCCCAGCAGCGGAAAAGCGCCTTGGACGCCGCGCTGCTGGCCGACCCGGTAGAGCTTGCCCTGCCCGACGGCTTCCTTTACACCGCCAGCTGCGATGAAATCGGAGAAGTTACCGAATACACCCCCGACGGGTGCATCCTGGCCGGCAGCTACCGGCTCAGCGGCTTCAGGCACGACCTTCTGGAGACCGTACATCTCCCGGCGGGAGGCGGCACCATGTGGGCAAAAGGCACCGCCCCGGACATGGAATGCAGGATCACCTGCACCGTGGGCACCGCCGCCGACAGCTATTTGATGGCCGGCATTCTTTGGGTAAGCGTCAAGGCGGGCGACGTCCTGGTGCTGGACGGCATCAGCCGAAAGGTTACCCGCAACGGCGAAAACACCCTGAACCAGACCGACCTGACCCAGTGGCCGCTGTTGGCCCCAGGGAAGAACGTGCTGACCGCGCCCGACGCTTTAACCGTCGAATATTATCCCGTGTGGTTGTGAGGTGAGACCGTGCTTGAATTCATGCAGGACAACGCGATGCAGACCCTGGACTGCGACGACTACTACGTCCAGACCGAGTGGAACGGCGCGGACAACACGCTACACATCAGCCTGCCGACAAGGCATCCGCAGATGTTAGCCCTTCAGGAACGCACCCAAATCTACGACAGCGAGGATGGCCAGGTTTACCGGATCAGCAAATACGACCGGGGCAAAAGCAGCCTGGACCTTGAAGCCGAGCTGGACCTGGACAGCCTGTGCGCCGGGGCCTTGCTGAATTGGGACAACCGAGCCAACGACGACGGCACCCAATGGATGACCTTGGGGGAAACCGTAACGGCCCTTCTGAAGGACACCGGCTGGACCTTGGACGACCAGTCAGGCCGGGTAGACGTTCAGCAGATGGAGACCTTCAACGGCACCCCGCTGGAGGGCATCACACAGGCGGTGGAGGTCTGGGGCAACGATCTGGGGGTCCAGTACGACAACGCCAAAAAGATTGTGCACCTGTGTTCCCCCGGCCAGCGGCAGCCCACCGGTGCCTACCTGACCGAGGATTTAAACCTTCTGGAGTCGCCCCAGGTGCGGGGCAAAGCCGCCCGGGGGGAGTATTACAACCGGCTGTACCTGATCGGGGCCGACGGCCTGATGCTGCCGGAGCCCTACTATGTGGAGCACCGGGCAGAAAACGAGCCCATCGTTTCGCACGTTGAGACCAACGAGGACATCACCGACGTCGATACGCTGCGCAGCACCGCTCAGGCCCAGGTTGATACTGCGGCCACTGTAAGCAGAAGCTACACGTGCAAGGTCGCTGATCTGGAGAAGCTGCTTCCCCAGGAATACGGCCATCTGCGGCTGGAGGTTTACGACACCGTCATCCTGATCGACCGGAGCGATTACAGCCGCAGTTACCAGGAAATTTCCCGAACGAGGAAATACCCGCAGCACCCCGAGAAGAATGAAATCACCCTGTCCACCGTACCCGGCACCCTTTCGGCCACAGCAAAGCGCACCTATTCGGTAGCCCGGGATGCGGTAGCCAGGGCATACAACGCCCGGAAGGCCGCAGGGGACGCGTCCAAAGTCGCCACGGATTACATCCATGAGAGCGGCGGGACCGTGACCTACGGCAAAAACCAGAGCACCAGCATACAGACCACCGGCTCCGGTCTGCAGTTCAACGGCGTAAAAAACCAGCGCCCCCTGTGGACCAACAGCGATATCCTGTCGGGCGCAGACAGCCCGTCGGAATTTTCCGCCCAGACGATCAGCCTGAACCTGTCCGGGTATTCGGCCATCATGATCCTTTACACGAGCTCGGTTTCCGGGTCGTGGTTCGCCGGAGCGGAAAGCGGCGAGATGACCGCCATCACCCTGCCGGTCAACGGGCTGACCACCACCATGCTCTACCCTTACAACACGGTAACCCGCCGAAACGTAAGGGTTTCGACCACAGGGGTGCATTTTTACGGCGGCTACGAACGCAAGCAGCAGTATAACCTGGGCGTTATCAACAATTTCCAGCTTGCATCCCCTTGGAGCGCAAGCTGGGACGAAAGCGACAAAAGCTGCGTTCCCTGTTATATTTACGGATTCATGTAAGGGAGGGAGAGGCACCCCATGTATTTGGTAAATTTCGACCCCGAGACCGGTCGCGTGCTCAGCGCAGGACAGGTGGCTGATGAGGTCATCCCCGAGGTTTTGCCGGAGGGAACCGTCGTAGTGGACAAGTTACCGGAAGGCAGAGCTGCGGACTATAGCTACACTCATGGTGCATTTACCAAGACGAAGGAGGATGATCCTGTATGACCAATCTGCAGCGAATTTCGATAGACCTCAATACCCCGGGAGTGCAGCCCCATGTATACGCCGCTGCCGGGGACCTGTACAGCCGGTACATTCAGCTGGACCTGTATGCTGGGGGTCAGCCTTACCAGCCCCCGGCAGGCACCACCTGCGTCATTGGCTGGCGTCGTGGCAATACCGTGGGCAGTTATGACAAAATTGCATTGGAAGGCGACGAAACCAGACAGGCATGGCAGCTGGAGGATAATGCCTTAACCATTGAGCTGGACTGGCACATCACCGAGACCGCCGGCCCGGTGGCCATCAATGTAGGCCTGCTGAACGCAGACGGCGGTCGACTCAGTACATGGGAGCTGCTGTGTGACGTGCGTACCGGCGCCGCCAAGGACGCAGACAACCCTGATCTCCCCAGCGAAAGCGCTACGCAGGCTGCAGACCGGGCCGAAGCCGCCGCTCAAAAAGCGCAGCAGGCTATGGAGCAAATGGATTCCACCCTGACCGAGGCCGCCACTCAGGCTGCCCAGGCCGCCGTAAAGGATGCCACAGCGCAGGCTGAATCCGCAGCCTCCAGGACTGACCAGGCGCTTCAGGCCGCCAACAGTGCAGCTACACAGGCAGAAAGCGCGGCTGGCCGGGCAGAATCTGTCGCCGATCAGTTAGACCAGATCCTGAAAGACGGCCCTGTGGTATCAGTTAATAGCAAAACCGGCCGAGTAGAACTGGACGCCGAGGGAATCCCCTTCCGCAACACCGGAACTCCTCTGATGTCTACCACCGTGCAAGACGCCATTCAGGAGCTGCTCTCCATCGGAGGGGGCGGCGGGGTATCCGTATCAACCGTTGTGGTTACCGCCCCTGCAGGCAGCACTGTCGTGCTGAAAAAAGGTACCAAGAGCTACACCCGGACGGTGGACTCTTCCGGCACGCCCCTGACCTTCCAGGTGCTGGAGACCGGTACCTGGACCGTTACCGCCTCCCTGGGGGATCTGCAGGATTCGCGCACGGTCAACGTGGCGCAGGCGGGAGAAACCTATAGCGTGTCCCTGGATTATGACCCGTTTAAAGCTTATGTACGGGTCACTGTGATCGGCGCTCCCGATGGCGCCATGGTCAAAGCCGCCTTAGATGACACCGAAATCAGCGGCGCGACTCTCGATGGAAGCGTCTCCATTCAGGTGAGCAAACCCGGTGCATGGACCATTACAGCCACATATGCAGACGGCGTTACTCAGCCCGCCCAGGTGGATATTCAGGACCAGGATGATGCCCCGGTTTATCAGGTAACTGTCCGGTTTTGCACTCTGACTGTTACTGCGCCTGCAGGCTCTACCGTTGAGATTAAGCACGCGGATACCACCCTTACCGGCACCGCAGACAGCGGCAGTGTCAAATTCTGGCTTCCTAATGCCGGTACATGGACAACAAAAGCAACGCTGAACGGCCAGACGGCTACCGGCAGCGTGGATTGTTCCGCGTATGAGGATTATAGCACCGAGCTGTCCTATTTTAGCGCTACCATCAAGGCTACCGCTGTCCAGGGGGCCACGGTCAACGCTTCTCTGGACGGCCAGGCTGTATCCGGTGAGGCCGGCAGCGATGGCACAGTCACTCTGACTGTCACCAAACCCGGCAGCTACACTGTGAACGCGACTTACAAAAACGCATTGTCTAACAGCACGGCTGTGCAGGTGAGTCAGTCCGGGCAGGAATACCGGGTGTCCTTGGCGTTTATTACTCTGACGGTTACTGCCCCGGCAGGGTCTACCATCACCGCCAAAAACGGCGCAACCACCCTGACCGATACCGGCGGCACCGTCAAGTTCTACCTACCCAACACCGGCGCCTGGACAGTGTCAGCATCCCTGGGCAGCGACAGCACAAGCGATAGTGTACAGTGCAACGCATACCAGAACTATTCTGTGGAGCTGTCTTATGGCCCTCCCGAAAATATGAATGACGCAACCTGGGCGCAGATCCATGAACTGTCTGCATCCGGCAAGCTGGGCGACTATTACGACGTTGGGGACGGCAAAGACGTTACGCTCAACGGTCTTGTTGGCAATCTGTATCTTTCCCACCTTGTTATTACAGCTTTTATCCTTGGCATCAACCACAATGCCGCCCTGGAAGGGAACAACAAAACTCATTTTGCATTGGGCAAGATCAGCGGCAAGATGGTGGCCCTGTGTGATAGCCGGTACAACAGCTATACCAGTTCTGGGTATTTTGTCATGAATGGCAACGGCTCTAATAGCGGCGGCTGGAATACCAGTGAAATGCGTAAAAACACTCTCGGCAACAGCGGCACCCCCAGCAGCCCCCCTGCTGCCAGCCTGCTGGCAGCCCTTCCGGCCGATCTGCGGGCCGTCATGAAGTCGGTGACCAAGTACACCGATAACACCGGAGGCAGCAACAGCAGCCGCGCTGTAACCCCCACGACGGACTACCTCTGGCCGATGGCGGAGTTTGAGGTGTTTGGAAGTCGAAGCTACGCCAACCAGTACGAAAAAAATAGTCAAATGCAATACGACTATTTTAAGGCGGGCAATTCTAAAGTAGCCTATAAGCACAACTCTACATTCTCCGCGGTGTGGGTGTGGCTGCGCTCTGCCGATAACACCGGTAGTGCCACTTTCTGCACGCTGTTGTCGGACGGGTCCCCCAACGGTAACTATTCCAACTATTCGGGCGGCCTTTTCGCCGGCTTTGCTGTCTAATCCCCCGGGGGTATCCACCCCCCCTATCCTCACCCGCGAAAGCGGGTGAAAAGAAAGATTTCATATATGTATAGAATTACTAACCAAATCACTGGCGAAGCCATCGGCATGACCGATGCACCGACCTATATCCGCCTTTCCAAAAACGGCTGTTTTGTGCTGTGCAAGGCAGGCGAAACGCCGCAGGGTGTGGCTTTTGCCAGCCAGCCCTATAACCTGTTCGGCAATCCCCAGATGTCTCCCGGCCTGCCCACGGTGCTGGTCACTGAGGTGGACAGCGGTCAGGAGCTGCAGGCCATGCAGCAGCAGGTACAGACTGCCCAGACCGCCGCAGAGGGCGTGTCCGCCATGTCCACCCAGCTGCGCACCGCCGCCCGGATGTATGTGCAGCAGGCCGCAGACATCCCGGACAACACGGCGTTGGAGATGCCGGACCTGTTCTGCACCTGGGACGAGGTGCTTGCGGCAGGCGCCCAGCTGGAGGCAAACACCATCATCAACGACGGCGGTCAGCTGTACCGGGTAGTGCAGGCTGTGACACCCCAGGCCCACCAGGCGCCCCACGACGAGGGGATGCTGGCCATTTACCGTCCTGTGGAAAAGCAGCATGCCGGCACCCTGGAGGATCCTATCCCCTTTGTCTATGGGATGGACACCGAAAAGGACAAGTACTACAGCTACAACGGCAAAGTGTACCTGTGCAACCTGGCCATGGCCCCCTGTGTCTGGGCTCCTGACACCGCCGGACTGTGGCAGTGGACGGAGGTGTCCTGATGTATGTGGCAACCCGGCGGGCAAAATTCCTCGGCATCAACGGCCCGGTGAACATCCCCCGCGGCACCCGGCTGGAACAGCAGGGGCGGTTCATCTACCATGAAGGGCGGCAGATCTGCACCATCAAGAGCAAAGCCGCCCACGATTTCCTGGCCCCGGATGATGACGGTCAGGGACTGGAACGGGGCCGGCTGATTGCCGCCATTCGCTCCACCCTGGAGCGCAAGGACGCCGACCACCAAAAGCGGTGGGACAAGATCTGGGGCGCCCTGCTGTGCAAACGCTACCAGAGACAGGATCACCCGGATTTCTGGCTCTGGAATCAGGCTTTTTATGAGGCGCCCATCTGCGACTTGCAGAGCATTGCGAGGCTGGTGGGAGCTACGGTCAAAAGAAAGGATACGCATTATGTATGATGTGAAGGTTTACGACGCAACCACCGAGGCCAACCGGCAGCTGTCGGCGCACATCCAGGTCCACGAATTCGCCTGCAAAGACGGCAGCAGACCGGTGTTTAACAGCCCCACCCTGGTCGGCATTTTGGAGAACATCCGGGTGCATTTCGGGGCACCGCTACACATCACTTCGGGCTACCGGACGGTGGCGTACAACGCCAAGCAGAAAGGCAGCAGCCCCAAGAGCCAGCACTGCAACGGCCTGGCCGCGGACATTTGGGTGGAGGGCCACACCCCCGCAGAGGTCTACGCCTACGCCGAAACCCTGCTGGGCAACCACGGCGGCCTCGGGATCTACAACACGTTCGTTCACATTGACGTTCGGGCGGACAAGAGCCGCTGGGACTACCGCACAGCATAAGAGGGAGGGCACACCGATGGACAGCATTATTGCGGCCGTTCTAAGCGCAGCCATTACCGGCGGCCTTTCCCTGATCGGGGTGTTTTCCAGCAACCGCAAGATCAGCGATAAGGTACAAGCCCAGCTCGCCGAACACCAGGCAGTCACCGACACCAAGCTGGAGGAATTGACCCGAGAGGTTCGGGCACACAACAACTTCGCCCAGCGGGTGCCTGTTTTGGAGGAAAAGAGCAAGGTCGCCGACCATCGGCTTTCTGATCTGGAAGCCAAAGCCGACGCCCTGGAACGGCTGCACCGCGCCACAGATTGATCCATACCCGCTTTTTTGAGGATTTTTAGTAGGTTTCAAAGGGTTTTCAAAGTTTCATTCACTTTTTTGACCCGTTTTTGAACATGTTTTGAAAGAAAGGGGAAAAGTATGAACACCAACACCAACCTGAGCACCACCGCCGGCACCATCGCCCGGACCGTTTGCCTGGCCCTGGCCCTGACCAACCAGATCCTGTCGGCCACCGGCCACCCCGTGCTTCCCATTGAGGACAGCCAGGTGGAGACCCTGGTCACCACCGGCCTCACCGTGGCAGCCAGCGTAGCCGCCTGGTGGAAGAACAACAGCTTCACCCCGGCAGCAAAGCTGGGCGACGCCGCCATGCGGCGGGCACAGGGCAAGTAACTCTGGCTGAGCTGAATAGCTACACAAAAGAGAGCCCCCGGGGCATCACTGCTCCGGGGGCTCTCAGCTTGAGTAAGGTGTTGAGTACGCGAGACGCAAGCGCCCCAGTATTAACACCTCTTCCCCACCCATAAATATCAAAAAACCGGCGAACCTACGGTCTTTTTCATCGCAGATTCGCCGGTTTTCATTTTGGTCCGAGTGGCGAGAATCGAACTCACGGCCTCTTGAACCCCATTCAAGCGCGCTACCAAAACTGCGCTACACCCGGATATCAACCTCCGCGATCCTACCAGAGCGGGGCGACATGGGCTATTATACTCAGTTTAGGGGGGCTTGTCAAGCCATTTTTTTAATTTTTTGCAGATTCTTCCTGCTCCCGGGCCTGACGGTCCCGCTCCAGCATGGTTTTCAGGTACTGGCCGGTGAAGCTGCCGGGCACCTGGGCCACCTGCTCGGGGGTGCCGGTGGCCACAATCTCGCCGCCGGCGCTGCCCCCCTCGGGGCCCAGGTCAATGATATAGTCGGCGCACTTGATCAGGTCCAGGTTGTGCTCGATGACGATCACCGTGTTGCCGGCATCCACCAGCTTCGATATACACCGTCTTGCCGGTGGAGCGGCGGGCCAGCTCGTTGGCCAGCTTGACCCGCTGGGCCTCGCCGCCCGACAGGGTGGTGGCGCTCTGGCCCAGCGTCACATATCCCAGGCCCACATCCAGCAGGGTCTGGAGCTTGCGGGCAATCTTGGGCTGGTTGGCAAAAAAGACGCAGGCCTCCTCCACCGTCATGTTCAGCACGTCCGAGATGGTCTTTTCCTTGTACTTGACCTCCAGGGTCTCCCGGTTGTACCGGGCGCCCTTGCAGACCTCGCAGGGCACATAGACGTCGGGCAAAAAGTGCATCTCGATCTGCAAAATGCCGTTGCCCTCGCAGGCCTCGCACCGGCCTCCCTTGACGTTGAAGCTGAACCGGCCGGGGCCATAGCCCCGCATCTTGGCATCCTGGGTCTGGGCAAAGACCGAACGGATATCATTGAACACCCCGGTATAGGTGGCGGGGTTGGAGCGGGGGGTGCGGCCGATGGGCTGCTGGTCGATGCCGATGACCTTGTCCACATATTCCAGCCCCTCGACGCCGTCATTTTTGCCGGGGCGGGTGCGGGCGCCGTTCAGCTCCCCTGCCAGGGTCTTGTAGAGGATCTCGTTCACCAGGCTGGATTTGCCCGAGCCCGAGATGCCGGTGACGCAGGTGAAGGTCCCCAGGGGGAAGTCCACCGTCAGGTTGTGAAGGTTGTTTTCCCGGGCCCCCAGCACCCGCAGGCAGTGGCCGTTGCCGGGGCGGCGGGTCTGGGGCACCGCAATCCGCTTGCGGCCCGACAGATAGTCGCCGGTGATGCTCCGCTTGACCTTGCAGATATCCTTCACCTTGCCGGCGGCCACAATCTCGCCGCCGTGGACCCCGGCCCCGGGGCCCACATCCACAATATAGTCGGCGGCCCGGATGGTGTCCTCATCGTGTTCCACCACGATGACGGTGTTGCCCAGGTCCCGCAGGTGCTTCAGGGTGGCAATCAGCTTGTCGTTGTCCCGCTGATGGAGGCCGATGCTGGGCTCGTCCAGCACATACAGCACCCCCGACAGGGCGCTGCCGATCTGGGTGGTGAGCCGGATCCGCTGGCTCTCGCCGCCCGACAAAGTCCCCGCCGACCGGGCCAGGGTCAGGTAATCCAGGCCCACGCTCTGGAGGAACTCCAGGCGGGTGCGGATTTCCTTCAAAATCTGATCGCCGATCTGGCGCTGTTTTTCGGTGAGCTTTGTCTCATTTTCCTTGATGAAGTTCAGCTCGTCCCGGATGGACATCTCACAGAACTGGCTGATGTTCACATCCCCCACCGTCACCGCCAGCACCACCGGCTTGAGCCGCTGGCCGTGGCAGGCGGGGCATTCCACACTGGACATCACCCCGGCGATTTCTTCCTTGACCCACTCGCTGTTGGTCTCACGGAAACGCCGTTCCAGGTTTTCCACAATGCCCTCGAATTCTCCGTAATACTTGCCGCTGCCAAACTCGTTGGTGCGGTGGAGTTCCAGCTTTTCCCCGTTGGTTCCGTAGAGCAGGGCGTTCAAGGCAGGGCGGCTGAACTCCTTGATGGGGGTGTCCAGGGTGAAGCCGTACTTTTTGCCCAAGGCGTTGTAGTACATCTCGCTGACCGAGCCCTCGGCGTAGTACCAGCCGCTGGCCTTGATGGCCCCCTGACGGATGGACAGGCTGCGGTTGGGGATGATCCGGTCCTCGTCCACCTTCATGAAGATGCCCAGGCCGGTGCATTTTTCACAGGCGCCCTGGGGATTGTTGAAGGAGAACAGCCGGGGGGTCAGCTCACTGATGGATACGCCGTGCTCGGGGCAGGCGAAATTCTGGCTGAAGGTCATGGTGTCCCCGCCGATGACCTCCACCTCGGCCACCCCGCCGGTGAGGCCCAGGGCGGTCTCCAGGGAGTCGGCCAGCCGGCTGCGGACCCCTTTGCGGATCACCAGGCGGTCCACCACGATTTCCACCGTGTGCTTGATGTTCTTTTCCAGGGTGATCTCCTCGTCCAGGTCGTACATGCTGCCGTCGATCTTTACCCGGGTGTAGCCGCCCCGCCGGGCGGCGTCCAGCTCTTTCTGCTGGGTACCCTTGCGCTGGCGGACCACCGGTGCCAGCACCTGGAACTTGGTCCCCTCTTCCAGCTTGAGGACGGCGTCCACCATCTCGTCCACGCTCTGCTGGCTGATGACCCGGCCGCACACCGGGCAGTGGGGCACGCCGATCCGGGCGTAGAGCAGGCGGAGATAATCGTAAATCTCGGTGACGGTGCCCACGGTGGACCGGGGGTTGTGGCTGGTGGTCTTCTGGTCGATGGAGATGGCCGGCGACAGGCCGGTGATCTCGTCCACGTCCGGCTTGTCCATCCGGCCCAGGAACATCCGGGCATAGCTGGACAGACTCTCCACATAACGGCGCTGGCCGTCGGCGTAGATGGTGTCAAAGGCCAGGCTGGATTTGCCCGACCCCGACAGGCCGGTCATGACAATGAATTTTTCCCGGGGCAGGGTCAGGCTGACGTTTTTCAGGTTGTGCTCCCGGGCCCCTTTGATGACAATTTTATCGTTTGCCAAAATATTTTCTTCCTTTTCTCTGTGTCTGTGCGTGGTTCTGGCGGCGCTCGGTCTCGGCGTCCGAGTCGGTGGTGGGGTTTTCGCCCCGGCGCAGCCGGTCGATCTGGTCCCGCAGGAAGGCTGCATGCTCGAAGTTCAGCAGCTTGGCCGCCTCCTTCATCTCCCGGGTCAGCCGGTCGATGGCGGCTTCCCGCTCCTTCTTGCCCATCCGGCGGGTGCCGGCCTTGGCATTCTCCGCCTTGTCGCTGATTTCGATGGTATCCCGGATTTCCTTGACGATGGTCCTGGGCACGATGCCGTGGGCCTGGTTGTAGGCCATCTGGATGGCCCGGCGGCGCTCGGTTTCGGTGATGGCCCGCTCCATGCTGTCGGTGACCTCATCGGCGTACATGATCACCAGGCCGTCGGCGTTCCGGGCCGCCCGGCCGATGGTCTGGATCAAGCTGGTCTCGCTGCGCAGGAAGCCCTCTTTGTCGGCGTCCAGGATAGCCACCAGGCTCACCTCGGGCAGGTCCAGGCCCTCACGCAGCAGGTTGATGCCCACAATCACGTCAATGGTGCCCAGACGCAGGTCCCGGATCAGCTCCATCCGCTCGAAGGTGTCCACCTCGTGATGCATATATTTCACCTTGACCCCCTGGTCGGTGAGGTAATCGGTCAGGTCCTCGGCCATCTTCTTGGTCAGGGTGGTGACCAGCACCCGCTCGCTGCGGGCGGTGCGGGCGTGGATCTCCCCCAGCAGGTCGGTGACCTGGCCCTCCACCGGCCGCACCGAGATCACCGGGTCCAGCAGGCCGGTGGGCCGGATCACCTGCTGGGCAATCTGGGTGCTGTGCTCCCGCTCATAGGGGCCGGGGGTGGCCGACACAAAGATCATCTGGTTCAGCTTGGACTCCACCTCCTCGAACTTGAGGGGGCGGTTGTCAAAGGCCGAGGGCAGCCGGAAGCCGTACTCCACCAGGGTCTTTTTCCGGGCGTAGTCGCCGCCGTACATGGCCCGCACCTGGGGCAGGGTGACGTGGCTCTCGTCCACAAACAGCAGGAAGTCCTTGGGGAAATAGTCCAGCAGGGTGGTGGGCATGCTGCCCGGCGCCCGGCCCGACAGTACCGCCGAATAGTTCTCGATGCCCTTGCAGACCCCCACCTCGTTGAGCATCTCAATGTCGTAGTTGGTCCGCTGGGCAATCCGCTGAGCCTCGATCAGCTTGCCCTCGGCGGTGAACTGTTTCACCTGCTGGTCGCACTCGGCCCGGATTTTCTCGATGGCTGCCGCCTTTTTCTCGGCGCTGACAATATAGTGGCTGGCCGGGAAGATGGCCACATGCTTCACCACATTCTGCCGGGTGCCGGTGACGGGGTTGAACTCGGTGATCCGGTCGATCTCGTCCCCGAAAAACTCCACCTTGATGGCCAGCTCGCTCATATAGGCCAGGTAGATGTCCACCGTATCCCCCCGGACCCGGAACTTGTTGCGGACAAAGTTGACGTCGTTGCGCTCGTACTGCAGGTTCACCAGCCGGCGGCACAGCTCGTCCCGGGGCATCTCCATGCCGGGGCGCAGGCTGATGACCATGCTCCGGTAGTCGATGGGGTCGCCCAGGGAGTAGATGCAGGACACCGACGCCACAATGATGACGTCCCGCCGCTCGGACAAAGCCGCCGTCGCCGAATGGCGCAGGCGGTCGATTTCGTCGTTGATGGCGCTGTCCTTTTCGATATAGGTGTCGGTGCTGGGGATATAGGCCTCGGGCTGGTAGTAGTCGTAGTAGCTGACAAAGTATTCCACCGCATTCTCGGGGAAAAAGGCCCGGAACTCGGTGCACAGCTGGGCCGCCAGGGTCTTGTTGTGGGCCAGCACCAGGGTGGGCCGGTTGCACCGGGCAATCACATTGGCCATGGTGAATGTCTTGCCGCTGCCGGTGACCCCCAGCAGGGTCTGGCAGCGGTCCCCCCGCTGCACCCCTTCCACCAGCTTTTTGATGGCCTCGGGCTGGTCGCCGGTGGGCTGATAGGGCGACACCAGCTTGAATGTTTGTTCTGCCATAGACGGCCTCCTCCCTGCAGCGCCCGAAAGGCGCAGTTTTACAATCAATAGTTGTATTACCGTCGCTGATTATACCACATTCGATGTATTCTGTACAGAGTATACCGCCCTTCCGGCGGGAAAATCTTCAGGTTTTTTCTTCCGGGTCCTCGCCGGTTTCCTCCTCCCGCAGATGGGCCAGCCGGACCCTGTCCCCCAGCAGCACAGGCATCTCGCTGCGTTGGCGCAGGGAGGTGTATTCGGTGTCGGTGACGATGAGATGATCCAGCAGCTCGATTCCCACCGTGTGCATCCCCCGGGCCAGCTCTGCGGTGGCCTCCAGGTCCTGCCGGGAGGGCAGGGCGTTGCCGCCGGGGTGGTTGTGGCACAAGACGGCGCTCTCGGCCCGCACCCGCAGCGCCTGGCTGATGGCCTCCTGCACCGGCAGGGACACCCGGTCCTCCATCCCCTGGCCCAGCCAGGCGGTATAGGTAATCCGCCGCTGGCGGCTCAGGCAGATCAGCAGCACCCGCTCTTTGGAAATGCCCTGGAACCGGGCCATGGCGTAGGCCCCCAGATCTTCCGTCGTCTTCATCCGGCGGCGGTCCCGGGTACGGCTGCGGTGGTAATAGGCGGATACTTGGGGCAGCAGGTGGAGCAGCCGGGCCGAGGCCGGCCCCACCCCCTCCACGCTGCACAGGTCTTCCTCGCTGGCCTCCAGAACACCCGCCAGGTCCCCGAATTTTTCCAGCAAAGCGTGGGCAATGGGGTTGGTGTTCTTCTGGGCATTGGTGAAATAGAGCAGATACTCCAGGGCCTCGTGCTCTGCCAAACTCTCCAGGCCATACTGCTGCACCCGCTGGTGCATCCGCTGGCGGTGCCCCGCATGGACTCCCTTCTGATTGGCCATGGCTCCTCCTTTCCCCGGGCATCACTCCGGACGGCTGGTCTTTTATCTAAGGATACGTTCCCGCCGTCCAAAACACAAGTCCCCCGGGCAAATTTTCTTCTTTGATTGACTTGCACCTGCAAATCGTTTATCATGGTTTTAAAGTGAGGAACAATGCCATGAAACAATTTACCGCAACCGCCAACGACGAGGGCGTCCGCCTGTCCCGCTTTGTCCAGAGCGTGACCCGGGGCCTGCCCACCAGCCTGCTGTACAAGAGCTTCCGCAACAAGCGGATCAAGGTCAACGGCAAGCGGGCCGCCCCCGACGCCCGGCTGGCCGCCGGGGATTTGATCGAGCTGTACATCAACGACGAGTTTTTCCCGCCCGAGTCCGCCCCGGCCAGGCCCGCCAAACCGGCCCGGCCCAAACAGCCCAAAGTACAGGTGATCTACGAGGACCAGAACATCGCCGTCCTCTACAAGCCCGCCCATCTGCTGTGCCACAGCGACCGCACCGGGGACGCCAACCTGGTGGACACCTTTACCCAGTATCTCACCGAAAAAGGGGAATATCAGCCCGGCGGAGAAAACCGGTTTGCCCCTGCCCTGTGCAACCGGCTGGACCGGGGCACCGAGGGGCTGGTGATTGCGGCCAAAAACTACGCCGCCCTGCGGGACATGAACGAGATCATCCGCACCGACCGGCTGAAAAAAGAGTACTACACCATCACGGTGGGCATCCCGCCCCGGGGCCGGTTCACCGCCTGGTGGGAGCACGACGAAAAGAACAACAAGGTCAGCATCCACGCCCACCAGGACCAGGCGGGCCGCCGCAAGCAGATCATCACCGACGTGGACGTTCTGCGGACCGCCGGGCCCTATGCCCTGTGCAAAATCGGCCTGATCACCGGGCGGACCCATCAGATCCGGGCCCATCTGGCATTTTTGGGCCGGCCGGTGCTGGGAGACATCAAGTATGGCAACCGGAAGGCCAACGAGCGGGCCGGCGCCAAAACCCAGGCCCTGTGCGCGGTGCGGATCAGCTTTCTGGAGATCCCCGAGGACAACACCCTCCGGTATCTCACCGGCAAGGTCATCAAGCTGAAGGAACCCCAGATCCTCCGGCAGTTTGACGCCCTGGACAAATCCAAAACTGCCGGCTGACGGATTGATACGGGAGGAGGGTTCATCCATGTATGCTGTATTGAAGAGTTTTGGCCTTCACGGCCTGGAAGGCTTCGGGGTGGCGGTGGAAGCAGATGTGTCGGGCGGGATGGACGCCTTTTCCATCGTAGGCCTGCCGGATTCGGCGGTGCGGGAGAGTGCCGACCGGGTCCGGGCGGCAGCCCGCAACCTGCGGTACCGCTGGCCCTCGGGACGGGTGACCGTCAACCTGGCCCCCGCCGACGTCCGCAAAACGGGGCCGGTCTACGACCTGCCCCTGCTGCTGGCGGTGCTGGCCTCTTCGGGACAGATCGACCCGCCCCAGCCTGACACTGCCTTCCTGGGGGAGGTTGCCCTGGACGGCGCCCTGCGGCCGGTGGCGGGGGTGCTGCCCATGGCCCTGGCCGCCGCCGAAAAGGGCATCCGTTCCCTGTACCTCCCCGCTGCCAATGCCGCCGAAGCGGCGGAGGCCTGCGGCGGCTCGGGGATGCAGGTGTACGGCGCCGGGACGGTATACGACGTGATCCACGCCCTGGACGGGCGGGCGCCTCTGGCCCCCACCCAGCCCCTGCCCTTCCAGCCCGACCAGAGCTGGGCGGCCTACCCCGACTTTGCAGACGTGCTGGGCCAGACGGTGGCACGGCGGGCCATGGTGGTGGCGGCAGCGGGCGGCCACAACGTCCTGTTGATCGGCGCCCCCGGCACCGGCAAATCCATGCTGGCCAAGCGGCTGCCCGGCATCCTGCCCCCCATGACCCGGGAGGAATCGGTGGAAACCGCCAAGATCTACTCGGTGGCAGGGCTTCTGCCCCGGGGCAGCGGCCTGATGACCGCCCGGCCCTTCCGCAGCCCCCACCATTCCGCCAGCCCGGTGTCCCTGGCCGGCGGCGGCAGCCAGTTCCGGCCCGGGGAGTGCAGCCTGGCCAACGCTGGGGTTTTGTTCCTGGACGAGCTGCCGGAATTTAGGACGGCCAGATCACCATCAGCCGGGCCGCCGGCAGCGCCACCTACCCCAGCCGGTTCCAGCTGGTGGCCGCCATGAACCCCTGCAAGTGCGGCTACTTCGGCCACCCCACCCGGCCCTGCACCTGCTCCCCCAACGCCGTCCGCCAGTACCGGAGCCGGATTTCGGGGCCGCTGCTGGACCGGATCGACCTGTGTGTCGAGATGGACCCCATCTCCTTCAACGAGCTCCACGGCACCGGCCAGGGGGAGAGCAGCGCCCAGCTCCGGGCCCAGGTGCTGGCTGCCCGGGCGGTCCAGACCCAGCGGTTTGCCGCCCTGGGCTACACCGGAGTCCACTGCAACGCCCAGCTGGCCGCCGGCCAGGTGCGGCAGGTTTGCCGCCTGACCCCCGGCGCCCAGCAGGTACTCCGGTCGGCCTACACCCGTCTGGGGCTGTCGGCCCGGTCCCACGACCGGCTGCTGCGGGTGGCCCGCACCATCGCCGACCTGGCGGGCACCGAGCTGATCGAGCAGGAGGCCCTGCTGGAAGCCCTCCAGTACCGGATGCAGGACAAGCTGGAAGTCCGGTAACCCAATGCAGCCAAAAAGGCCCCGGCCAGGGTGCGCTGTGCATCCCGGCCGGGGCCTTTTGATTTTGTCTTACTTTTCCTCAAAATCCCCGGGGAACATCTCCTTGAAGAAGGGGGAGAAGTCCAGGGTGGCAAAGTAGTCGTGGGGGGTCTCGGCCCGGCGGATCAGCCGGTGCTCCCCGTCCTCGCACAGCAGCACTTCGGCGCTGCGGAGCTTGCCGTTGTAGTTGTAGCCCATGGCCGAGCCGTGGGCGCCGGTGTCGTGGATATAGATCAGATCACCGATGTCAATTTTGGGCAGCATCCGGTCGATGGCAAACTTGTCGTTGTTCTCGCACAGGCCGCCCACCACGTCATACTTGTGGTCGCAGGGAGCGTCTTCCTTGCCCAGCACCGTGATGTGATGGTAAGCGCCGTACATGGCGGGGCGCATCAGGTTGGCGGCGCAGGCATCCAGACCGATATACTCCTTATAGATGTGCTTTTCGTGGATGGCGGTGGCAACCAGGGCGCCGTAGGGGCCGGTCATAAAGCGGCCCAGCTCGGTGAAGATGGCCACATCCCCCATGCCGGCGGGCACCAGGATTTCCTCAAACTTTTTGCGGACCCCTTCGCCGATGGCGAAGATGTCGTTTTCCCGCTGCTCGGGACGGTAGGGAATGCCCACGCCGCCCGACAGGTTGATATAGCCGATGTGGACCCCCGCTGCCTGGGACACACGCACCGCCAGGCTGAACAGGATGCCGGCCAGCTCGGGATAGTAGTCGTCCGAGATGGTGTTGGAGGCCAGGAAGGCGTGGATGCCAAAGTTCCTGGCGCCCTTGGCCTTCAGCTGCTTGAAGCTCTCCACCATCTGTTCCTCGGTCATGCCGTACTTGGCATCGCCGGGCTTGTCCATCACCTGGAAGCCTTCCTCGCTCTCCCCCAGGCTGAAGGTTCCGCCGGGGTTGTAGCGGCAGAACACCGTCTCGGGCACACCGGCCACCCGCTCCAGGAAGCCCACCATGGTGGCGTCGTCCAGGTTGATGTAGGCGCCCAGGTCATAGGCCTTCTTCATGTCCTCGCTGGGGGTCTGGTTGGAGGAGAACATGATCTCATCCCCCGAAAAGCCCACTGCCTCGCTGAGCATCAGCTCGGTGAGGGAGGAGCAGTCCACGCCGCAGCCCTCTTCCCGCAGGATCTGCAGGATATAGGGGTTGGGCAGGGCCTTGACGGCAAAGTACTCCTTGAAGCCTTTGTTCCAGCTGAACGCCTTGTTGATCCGGCGGGCGTTCTCCCGGATGCCCTTCTCATCGTAAATGTGGAAGGGGGTGGGCACGTCGGGCAGAATATTCTGCACCTGGGCCTCGGTTACAAATGGTTTCTTTTCCATAGAATCCACATCCCTCTCATATTGACTTTGGGCCCTGAGCCCGCAGTTACTTCTTCAGGCTGTCCCGCACCGGGGTAAAGGTGGGGATCATCACCTGCAGCTGCTCCACAACGCCGTCATCGTTGTGCTCGGCGGCGTGGAACAGATCCTGCAGCTGCTGATAGAACACATCCAGCTTGATATCCCGGGGGGGTGCCACAAAGATCTTGTTGTGCTCGGTGCGGCGCATCTTGTCCTGCTCCTCGTCCATCATCAGCTCCTCATAGAGCTTCTCGCCGGGGCGCAGGCCCACCACCTTGATCTCGATGTCCTTCCCCGGCTCGTAGCCGTAGAAGCGGATCATCTGGCGGGCCAGGTCGATGATCTTCACCGGCTCGCCCATATCCAGCACGTAGATGCTGCCGCTCTCAGCCAGGGCGCCGGCCTGCAGCACCAGCTGGGCCGCCTCGGGGATGGTCATGAAATACCGCTCGATGTTCTCGTCGGTCAGGGTCACCGGGCCGCCCTGCTTGATCTGGGCCTCAAACAGCGGGATGACGCTGCCGTGGCTGCCCAGCACGTTGCCGAAACGCACCGCCACGCACTTCATATCGGTGTTCTGGGCGAAGGTCTGGATCAGCATCTCGCACAGCCGCTTGGTGCAGCCCATGACGCTGGTGGGGTTGACCGCCTTGTCGGTGGACAGCTGGACCAGCCGCTCCACCCCGTGCTCGCTGGCACTGGTCAGCAGGTTCTTGGTGCCCATGACGTTGTTCTTGACCGCCTCGGCGGGGCTGACCTCCATCAGGGGCACGTGCTTGTGGGCCGCTGCGTGGAACACCACCTGGGGGTGGTAGGTCTCAAACACTTCGTCCAGCCGCTTTTTGTCCCGGATGGAGCCGATCAGCACCTCGATGGGGGCCTGGCGGCCGTACTTGCGCTGCAGCTCCATCAGCAGCTCATAGGCGCAGTTCTCATAAATGTCGAAAATCAGCAGTTTGGCAGGGCTGAACCGCATCACCTGGCGGCACAGTTCGCTGCCGATGCTGCCGCCGCCGCCGGTGACCCCGCCGCCGGTGACCAGCACCACCTTGTCTTTCAGGTAGCCGCTGATTTTTTCGGTGTCCAGGGTCACTTCGTCCCGGGACAGGAAGTCGGCGGTGTTCAGCTCGCGGAAGGCGTTCTTGGGGGTGCTGCCCGCCCCCACCGACTGGGGGTCGCTGAGGATCTGCACCTTGCAGTGGGTGGAGGTGCACAGGTCAATCACATGGTTCAGCCGGCTGCCCCGCAGGGTGGGGATGGCAATGATGATGCCGTAGATGTTGTAGCGGGCGCACAGCTCGGGGATGTCCTCCAGGGTGCCCTTGACCGGCACGCCGTGGATGGTCTGGTTGAGCTTTTCGGGGGCGTCGTCCGCCACCACCACCGGGCGGCCGTAGGTCTTGTTGGACTTGCAGACGTTGATGGCCCAGGCGCCGGCCTCACCGGCGCCCACAATCAGCATGGGGCGGTTGGGGTCGTTGCTGGGAACTCCCCGCAGGGCCGAGCCGATGGGGTGGTCCAGGAACAGCCGCCAGGCCATCCGGATGCCTCCCACAAACAGCAGGATGAACACCGCTGCGATGCAGTTGGCCGAGTTGAACAGCACGCCGTGGATCAGCAGGCGGTTGACAAAGTAGACCACCACCGTGGGCACAGCCACCATGGCGGCCAGGCGGATTAGGTCCCGCTCGCTGGCATATTTCCACAGGATGGAATACAGGCCCCCCACCAGGAAGGACAGCATATACAATGCCGCAATCCAGGGCAGGTTTTTATACAGCAGGGCCAGGTTGTGGGGCCACCAGGTGTCAATCTCCGGCGCACCATCGGCGCGCAGCAGCAGTCCCAGATAAAAGCTGAAGCATACGATGAAGAGGTCAATCAGGAACAGAAGCGTGCGCCGCACCATGATTTCGCTCTTGCATTTGGTTTCCTTTTTCAAAGATACGTCCTCTTCTTCTTCCGGCGGAGCACCGCCGTTTATTTACGGACTGTGCGGGCACCCCTGCACAGATACACATCCTATATTATACTCAGTTTATCGGCCGGTGTCCAGAACTTTCCGATTTTCCTTCCGGGGCCCTTTGCGGCTGTCCCAGACCGCCCGGATTTCCTCCCCCAGCCCCAGCATCCAGCCTGCCGCCAGGCAGGCGGCCGCCATCCCGGCGCTGCCTGCGCAGACCGCCGCCAGCTGGCTGAGCCGGCCCCCCAGCAGCAGGGGTTCCAGCCCCTGCCGGAGCCCCCAGCCCGCCAGGCAGGCGGCCAGGGCCGACAGGGCCGGCCCCGTCAGCCAGCCCATCCAGTCGGCTTTCACCTTCGCCGCCCGCAGCAGATGCCGGGTGTTGGACAGGCAGGTGTAAAGGCTGGACAGCAGGATCACAAACAGAAAGCCCTTCATCCCGAACCGGGGCAGCAGGGCTATTACCCCGATGATCCGCAGAATCGAGTCCCAGACGCTGTACCGGAAGGAAGCCTTCTGCTCCCCGATCCCCTTCATGGCCCCGTCCACCATGCTCTCCAGATAGAGCAGGGGCATGGCGGGGGCCAGGATTTCCAGGTAGCTCCCCGCCTCGGCGCTGCCGTAGAGGGCCACCGTCAGGGGACGGCCCCAGACCCAGAACACCGCCCCCATCAGGGCGGAAAAATACATGGTCAGCCGCAGCATCCGCCGCAGCAGGGTTTCCAGCCGGTGGTGGTCGGCCCGGATGTGGGCCCGGGTGATCTCGGGCATCAGCAGTACCCCCAGGCTCCCCAGCAGGCCGAAGGGGAAATTCATCAGGGGCAGGGCCATCCCTTTCAGCCGGCCATACTCGGTCACCGCCTGGCTCCGCAGGCCTTCCAGATAGACGGTGAGGCAGGCGGGGGCCAGCATATTTTCGGCGGTGTGGAGGGCGCTGGACAGGCACCGCCCTCCTTCCACCGGCCACAGGATCTCCCACAATCGCTGCCGGGCCCGCAGGGGCGCCTGGCTCCGGTCATGGCCAAAGGCCCGGCGGGCCTCCCGCCGGCAGAACCACACCATCAGGGAGGCCGACACCATCTCGCCTCCGGCGGTGGCCATCAGCACCAGGGCGCACCGCACCCCCACATCCTGACCCCGGGTCAACTCCAGAGCGGTGACCATCACCCCGATCCGGAACAGCTGCTCCGCCATCTGGCTGGCCACGTTGGGCCCCACCTGCTGCCGGGCCACAAAGAACCCCCGGATCACCGCCGACACCGCCATAAAGGGCATGCCGAAGGCCGCCGCCCGCAAAGCCGGGGCGGCCCGCAGGTCCCCCAGCCACCACTGGGCCGCCGCATCCGCCAGCAGCCACTGGGCCGCCATGGCCAGGAATCCCAATCCCAGCGCCGCCCCGCACAGGCGCAGCAGCATCCCCTTGGCCCGGGCGGGGCTGCCGGTCATCTCCTCGGCCATCAGCCGGGTGGATGCCACCGACACCCCCGAGGTGGCCAGGGTGACAAACAGGGAATAAACCGCCAGCACCAGCTGGTACAGGCCCATCCCCTCCCCGCCCAGGGCGTTGGCCAGGTAAATCCGCAGCCCCATCCCCGCCAGCCGGAGCACCACATCCGACACGGTGAGCAGGGCGGCATTCTTCAGGTAGCTCTGCCGCACAGTGACCCCCTCCCTTCCTGACAGGATATGCGGCCCGCCGCCGCCCTAGACCTGGGGTTTTGCGCCGGTTCCTTGTATCCGGCGGCCTTTTGTGTTATGATAGGCAGGTAACCCAAACAGGGGTCCTGTGCCCCTGCCCTACCATTAGATTGAACAGGAGGTACGCCCGCATGGATTGCGGGCGCAGCAAACAATGAGCGAAGAATGCACCCATGATTGTTCCAGCTGCGGGCTGGACTGCGCCTCCCGGCAGCAGGCCCCCCAGCATGAAGCCGTGTCCGGCAAGGGCGGCGTCGGCAAGAGCATGACCAGCGCCCTGCTGGCCTGCGCCATGCGCCGCCGCGGCTACCACTGCGGCATCCTGGACGCCGACATCACCGGCCCGTCCATCCCCAAGCTGTTCGGCATCCACGGCCGGGCCATGGCCGATGACCAGGGCTGCTGGCCCATCCAGAGCCGGATGGGCATTGATGTGATGAGCATCAACCTGCTGGTGGAAAATGAGGAAGATCCCGTTGTCTGGCGCGGCCCCGTCATCGCCGGCGCCGTCAAGCAGTTCTGGACCGACGTGGTCTGGAAGGACGTGGACTTCCTGTTTGTGGACATGCCTCCGGGAACCGGCGATGTGCCCCTGACCGTCTTCCAGAGCCTGCCGGTGGACGGCATCATCGTGGTGGCCAGCCCTCAGGAGCTGGTCAGCATGATTGTGGCCAAGGCCGTCAACATGGCCCAGATGATGAACATCCCCATCCTGGGCATCATCGAGAACATGAGCTACCTGGTCTGCCCCGACTGCGGCAAGCACATCTCCCTGTTCGGCGAGAGCCATGTGGAGGAGATCGCCTCCAAGCACGGCCTGAAGGTGCTGGCCAAGATGCCCATCGATCCCCAGCTGGCCGCCCTGGCCGACGCCGGCCAGATCGAGACCTACGGCGGCCAGTTCCTGGAAGGGGCCGCCGACGCCGTCCAGAAGCTGCTGTAACCACCCTTTGACCCCATAGCCGGATCCAAAGTCTGCTTCACAATCAGAAGCAGACTTTTCTTTTTTGGTTTTCTTCTGTTTTTCTCAGGCGGTTCACGGTTTTGTTCTGTTTTTTTAATCCACAGGCCTGTAATTCTATTGAAAATTATGGCAGAATGCTTTATAATGGTAAAGCACCCTGCCAAATGAAACCGGCTCCCTCTACTTTGCCGGTCCCGCCGGCAGGGCGGCATCTGGTGCAAACAGAGGCGGCACCCTCAGCCGGACCTCTGCAATAGGGAAAGGAGTTTGTATTCATGCTGACCAACGAATACCTGAAGCGCGTCTACGACGGGCTTGCACAGCGCAATGCCCACGAGCCTGAGTTCCTGCAGGCTGTCATCGAGGTGCTGGAGAGCATCCAGCCCCTGGTGGACAAGCACCCCGAATATGAAAAGGCCGGCCTCATCGAGCGGCTGGTGGAGCCTGAGCGGATCATCACCTTCCGGGTGCCCTGGGTGGACGACAACGGCAAGGTCCAGGTCAACCGGGGCTACCGGGTCCAGTTCAACAGCGCCATCGGCCCCTACAAGGGCGGCCTGCGGTTCCACCCCTCGGTGAACCAGAGCATCCTGAAATTCCTGGGCTTTGAGCAGATTTTCAAGAACAGCCTCACCACCCTGCCCATGGGCGGCGGCAAGGGCGGCTCTGACTTTGACCCCAAGGGCAAGAGCGACATGGAAGTCATGCGGTTCTGCCAGAGCTTCATGACCGAGCTGTACCGCCACATCGGCCAGTTCGTGGACTGCCCCGCCGGCGACATCGGCGTGGGCGGCCGTGAAGTGGGCTACATGTTCGGCCAGTACAAGCGGCTGACCAACAGCTTCCAGGGCGGCATGCTCACCGGCAAGGGCCTGACCTTCGGCGGCTCCCTGGTCCGCACCGAGGCCACCGGCTACGGCCTGTGCTACTTTACCGCAGAAGCCCTGAAGTGCATGCGCAACGACAGCTTCCAGGGCAAGACGGTGGTCATCTCCGGCTCGGGCAACGTGGCCATCTACGCCTGCGAGAAGGCCACCCAGCTGGGCGGCAAGGTTGTCACCATGAGCGACTCCAACGGCTATGTCTATGACCCCAACGGCATCGACCTGGCCTATGTGAAGGATCTGAAGGAGGTCCGCCGCGGCCGCATCAAGGAGTATGCCGAGACCCATCCCGGCGCCACCTATGTGGCTGACTGCACCCGCATCTGGGAGACCCCCTGCGACATCGCCCTGCCCTGCGCCACCCAGAACGAGATCAACAAGGCTTCGGCTGAGATCCTGGTGAAGAACGGCTGCACCGTGGTCTGCGAGGGCGCCAACATGCCCAGCACCCCCGAGGCCATCGAGGTCTATCTGGCCAACGGCGTCCTGTACGGACCCGCCAAGGCCACCAACGCCGGCGGCGTGGCTACCTCCGGCCTGGAGATGAGCCAGAACAGCGAGCGGCTGAGCTGGACCTTCGAGGAAGTGGACGCCAAGCTGAAGAGCATCATGGAGGGCATCTTCCACGCCAGCTATGACGCCTCTGTGGAAGTGGGCGCCGAGGGCAACCTGATGGTGGGCGCCAACTGCGCCGGCTTCCTGAAGGTGGCCACCGCCATGCTGGCCCAGGGCATCACCTACTGATTTTTGTATTTCCCAGGCGGGCACGCCCCAGCGGCGCGCCCGCTTTTTGTTTTCCGGGGGGCGTTTCCTGTGCATTTCGGAAAAAAACAGAGGCCCCCCGGTTTATTATTTGTCGCATCCGACACTTGAAAGCGATTCAATACTTTGTATAATAAAGGTATGGGAACAAGGGCGTTCCTGACGGGTGAGCTATGCCTGTCAGGAACGCCTTTTTGTTATCCCCTTTTCGGGCGCCGGGCGGAGCTATGACCCCGGCGCTGCCTTTCATACATGACAGAATAGGATGGGAAAGGAAAATGGATCAATTTACCGAACGCAAAGCGCCTGTCGGCCTGTATGATCCCCGGTTTGAGCACGATGCCTGCGGCATCGGCGCCGTGGTGGACATCAAGGGCCGCAAAAGCCATCAGACGGTCAGCGATGCGCTGACCATCGTGGAACATCTGGAACACCGCGCCGGCAAGGACGCCGAAGGCAAAACCGGCGACGGCGTGGGCATCCTGCTCCAGATCAGCCACAAGTTCTTCTCCAAGATCGCCGACCAGCTGAACATCGACATCGGCGGCGAGCGGGAATACGGTGTGGGTATGTTCTTCTTCCCTCAGGACGAACATCTCCGCGTCCGCGCCATGAAACTGTTTGAAGTCGTCACCCGGAAAGAGGGCCTGGACTTCCTGGCCTGGCGCGAAGTGCCCGTGAATCCCGACGTGGTGGGCAAGAAGGCACGGGACTGCATGCCCGCCATCTGGCAGTGCTTCATCAAGAAGCCCGCCAAGGTCAGCAAGGGCATCGACTTTGACCGGCGGCTGTACATCGTCCGCCGGGTCTTTGAGCAGGCTTCCAGCGGCACCTATGTGCCCAGCCTGTCCAGCCGCACCATTGTCTACAAGGGCATGTTCCTGGTCAACGAGCTGCGGCAGTTCTACGCCGACCTGCAGGATGAGGACTACGAGTCCGCCATCGGCATGGTCCACAGCCGCTTCTCCACCAACACCACCCCCAGCTGGATGCGGGCCCACCCCAACCGGTTCATCCTGCACAACGGCGAGATCAACACCATCAAGGGCAACACCGACGCCATGCTGGCCCGGGAAGAGTCCATCTCCTCCCGGATCATGCAGGACGACATGAACAAGATCCTGCCCATTGTCAATACCTCCGGCTCTGACTCGGCCATGCTGGACAACACCCTGGAGTTCATGGTCATGAACGGGATGGACCTGCCTCTGGCCGTCATGATCACCATCCCCGAGCCCTGGGAAAACAACAAGAACATCAGCCAGAAAAAGCGGGACTTCTATCAGTACTACGCCACCATGCTGGAGCCCTGGGACGGCCCCGCCGCCATCCTGTTCTCGGACGGCGACGTGGTGGGCGCCGTGCTGGACCGCAACGGCCTGCGCCCCAGCCGCTACTACATCACCAAGGACGGCCGGATGATCCTGTCCTCTGAGGTGGGCGTGCTGGAATGTGCCCCCGACAACGTCCTGGTAAAGGACCGTCTGCGCCCCGGCAAAATGCTGCTGGTGGACACCGTCAAGGGCGAAGTGGTGGACGACGAGAAGCTGAAGGAATACTACGCCAGCCGCGAGCCCTACGGCGAGTGGATCGACCGGAACCTGGTCCAGCTGCGGAACCTGAAGATCCCCAACTGCAAGGTCCCCTCCTACACCGCCGACCAGCTGACCCGCCTGGAAAAGGCCTTCGGCTACAGCTACGAGCAGATCAACACCGTTCTGCTGCCTATGGCCCAGCAGGGCGCTGAGCCCAGCGGCGCCATGGGCACCGATACCCCTCTGGCCGTCCTGAGCAGCCAGCACCCCCTGCTGTTCAACTACTTCAAGCAGATGTTCGCCCAGGTCACCAACCCCCCCATCGACGCCATCCGTGAGAAGGTTGTCACCTCCACCAGCGTCTACATCGGGGCCCACGGCAACCTGCTGGAGGACCAGCCCGAGAACTGCAAGGTGCTGAAGGTCCACAACCCCATCCTCACCGAGACCGACCTGCTCAAGATCAAGAACATGAACGTCCCGGGCTTCAAGGTGGCCACCGTCTCCATCAACTACTACAAGAACACCAGCCTGGAAAAGGCCATCGACCGGGTGTTCCTGGAGGTGGACCGTGCCTACAAGGAGGGCGCCAACATCATCATCCTGTCCGACCGGGACATCGACGAATACCATGTGGCCATCCCCAGCCTGCTGGCTGTGTCGGCCGTCTCCCAGTATCTGATCCGCACCAAGAAGAGCACCGCTCTGGCCCTGATCCTGGAGAGCGCCGAGCCCCGGGAGGTCCACCACTTCGCCGCCCTGCTGGGCTTTGGCGCCTGCGCCGTCAACCCCTACCTGGCCCACGAGGCCATCGGCCAGCTGATCGGCGACGGCCTGCTGAACAAGGACTTCTACGCCGCTGTCAACGACTATGACACCGCCGTCCTCAACGGCATTGTCAAGATCGCCTCCAAGATGGGCATTTCCACCATCCAGAGCTACCAGGGCAGCCAGATCTTCGAGGCCGTGGGCATCTCCAAGGATGTCATCGACAAGTACTTCACCGGCACCGTCAGCCGGGTGGGCGGCATCGGGCTGGACGACATCCAGGCCGATGTGGAGGCCCGCCACAGCGCCGCCTTTGACCCCCTGGGCCTGGACATCAACATGCAGCTGGCCAGCAACGGCGAGCACAAGTACCGCAGCCACGGGGAGGACCATCTGTTCAACCCCGAGACCATCTACCTGTTCCGCAAGGCCTGCTTCACCAACGACTACGGCGCCTTCAAGCAGTTCACCCAGGCGGTGGACAACATGGGGGACAGCGGCGTCCATCTGCGGAGCCTGCTGGACTTCAACTATGACCCCAACGGCGGCATCCCCATCGAAGAGGTGGAGCCGGTTTCCTCCATCCTGAAGCGGTTCAAGGGCGCACGCCCTGAGCAGCGAGGCCCACGAGACCATCGCCCTGGCCTTCAACCAGATCGGCGCCCGCAGCAACACCGGCGAGGGCGGCGAGCCGGAGGAGCGGTATCACTCCGCCAGCAACTCCAAGATCAAGCAGGTGGCTTCGGCCCGGTTCGGCGTCACCAGCAAGTACCTGGTGTCCGCTGAGGAGATCCAGATCAAACTGGCCCAGGGCGCAAAGCCCGGCGAGGGCGGCCAGCTGCCCGGCAGCAAGGTCTATCCCTGGATCGCCAAGACCCGCCACAGCACCACCGGCGTGGGCCTGATCTCTCCCCCGCCCCACCACGACATCTACTCCATCGAGGACCTGGCCGAGCTGATCTATGACCTGAAGAACGCCAACCGGGACGCCCGGATCAACGTCAAGCTGGTCAGCGAGGCCGGCGTCGGCACCATCGCCGCCGGCGTTGCCAAGGGCGGCGCCCAGGTGATCCTGGTGTCGGGCTACGACGGCGGCACCGGCGCAGCACCCCGCACCTCCATCAAGAATGCGGGCCTGCCCTGGGAGCTGGGCATCGCCGAGACCCACCAGACCCTGATCCTCAACGGCCTGCGGACCCGCGTCCGCATCGAGAGCGACTCCAAGCTGCTGAGCGGCCGCGACGTGGCCATCAGCTGCATGCTGGGCGCTGAGGAATTCGGCTTCGGCACCAGCCTGCTGATGGCGGAAGGCTGTGTCATGATGCGGGTGTGCAACCTGGACACCTGCCCCATGGGCATCTGCACCCAGAACCCCGAGCTGCGCAAGCACTTCATCGGCAAGCCCGAGTATATCATCAACTACCTGACCTTCGTGGCCACCGAGCTGCGGGAGTACATGGCCAAACTGGGCATCCGCACCATGGATGAGCTGGTGGGCCGCACCGACCTGCTCCACGTCAAGCCCGCCGCAGGCCGGGCCGCCAAGCTGAAGCTGGACGCCATCCTCTGCAACCCCGCCATCGACAACATGAACGTCCACTATCAGCCCGCCGACGTCTACGACTTCCACCTGGAAAAGACCCTGGATATGCGGGTGCTGATGAAGAAGTTCAAGCTCAACAGCAAGGCCCCCCAGTCGGTCACCGTCAACGTCTCCAACACCGACCGCGCCCTGGGCACCATCTTCGGCAGCGAGATCACCCGCAAGTACGGCAACACTCTGCCCGATGACACCTTCACCGTCCACTGCAACGGCGCAGGCGGCCAGAGCTTCGGCGCCTTCATTCCCAAGGGCCTGACCCTCTGCCTCACCGGCGACTGCAACGACTATATGGGCAAGGGCATGTCGGGCGGCAAGATCGTGGTCCGTCCCCCCGAGGGCATCCGCTACAAGCCGGAGGAGAACATCATCACCGGCAACGTGGCCCTCTACGGCGCCACCAGCGGCACCGCCTTCATCTGCGGCGTGGCCGGCGAGCGGTTCTGCGTCCGCAACTCGGGCGCCACCGCTGTGGTGGAAGGCGTGGGCGACCACGGCTGTGAGTATATGACCGGCGGCATTGTGGTGGTTCTGGGCCAGACCGGCAAGAACTTCGCAGCCGGCATGACCGGCGGTATTGCCTACGTTCTGGACGAGAACTGGGACTTCTACCAGCGGGTCAACAAGTCCACCGTCAGCCTGGAGCCCGTGGAGCACAAGCACGACGTGGCTACCCTGAAAGAGCTGATCCGTGCCCATGTGGAAGCCACCGGCAGCCCCCGCGGCCGGGAGATCCTGGACCACTTCAGCGAGTTTTTGCCCAAGTTCAAAAAGGTCCTGCCCTACGATTACGACCGGATGCTCCGGGTCATCGCCTCGATGGAAGAGCGCGGCCTGGATGGTGAACAGGCGCAGATCGAAGCTTTCTACGCCCAGCAGAAAGTCAAGTGAGGGAGGAACGGAACCATGGGAAAAACGACCGGTTTTATGGAATACCAGCGCAAGACTAGCACCGATGCCGAGCCTCTTGCGCGTCTTGAAAACTTCAATGAATTTCACACCTGGCTGCCCCGGGAGGACCAGCAGATCCAGGCAGCCCGCTGCATGGACTGCGGCGTTCCCTTCTGCCAGGCCGGCATGATGATCGGCGGCGCAGCCTCGGGCTGCCCCCTGAACAACCTGATCCCCGAGTGGAACGAGCTGATCTACCGCGGCAAATGGGAGCTGGCGCTCCGCCGCCTGATGGCCACCAACCGTTTCCCCGAGTTTACCAGCCGGGTCTGCCCCGCCCTGTGTGAGGCGGCCTGCACCTGCGGCAACGTCACCGGCAACCCGGTGACCGTCCGGGAGAACGAGCACGCCATCATCGAGACCGGCTATGCCAAGGGCTGGGTCAAGGCAGCCCCGCCCCCGGCCCGCACCGGCAAGAGCGTGGCCGTCATCGGCAGCGGCCCCTCCGGCCTGGCCGTGGCCGAGTACCTGAACAAGCGGGGCCACGCCGTCACCGTCTATGAGCGGGAGGACCGCCCCGGCGGCCTGCTGATGTACGGCATCCCCAACATGAAGCTGGAAAAGTCGGTGATTGAGCGCCGGGTCAAGATCATGCAGAAGGAGGGCGTCGAGTTCCTCACCGGCATGGACGTGGGCAAAACGGTGGATGCCGCCGAGCTGGCATCCCACTATGACGCCGTGGTGCTGTGCTGTGGCGCCAAGAAGGCCCGTGACCTGGCCGTCCCCGGCCGGGACGCCGAAGGGGTCTACTTCGCGGTGGACTACCTGACCAGCGTCACCCGCAGCCTGCTGGACTCTGAATTTTCCGACGGCAAGGCCATCTCGGCCCAGGGCAAAAACGTCCTGGTGATCGGCGGCGGCGACACCGGCAACGACTGCCAGGGTACCGCCCTGCGTCAGGGCTGCACCGATCTGGTGGCCCTGGAAATGATGCCGGAGCCCCCTGCCGAGCGCACCGCTTCCAACCCCTGGCCCGAGTGGCCCCGGGTCCGGAAGGTGGACTACGGCCAGGTGGAATGCATGGCCAAGTTCGGCAAAGACCCCCGGGTCTATCAGACCACCGTCAAGGAGTTCCTGAAGGACGAGGCCGGCCATCTGACCGGCGCGGTGGTGGAATACCTCCGCCCCGAGAAGGACCCCGAAACCGGCCGCACCAATATGGTGCCCACCGGCGAGACCTTCACCTACGACTGCCAGCTGGCCCTGATTGCCGCCGGCTTCGTGGGCTGTGAGTCCTATACCGCCGAGGCCTTCGGGGTGGGTCTGACCCCCCGTGGCTGCACCCAGGCCGACAACTACCACACCAGCATCAGCAACGTCTTTACCTGCGGCGATATGCGTCGGGGCCAGAGTCTGGTGGTTTGGGCCCTGCGGGAAGGCCGCGACTGCGCCGCCCAGGTGGATCAGTACCTGATGGGCTACACCAACCTGTGACGGGCCGCACCTATCTTCTTACGCCATTCTCTTTCCTATCCTAACAAACGGAAGCGGGAGCTCCTGCAAGGGGGCTCCCGTTTCCGCGCACAGACAGAACCAGACAGAAAAAGGTCCGAGCCCTCGCTGTGAAGTGACCCCAAAAAGTTAGACAATAATTTGAAATAAAAATAGTTCAAACAGCTGAAAGGGCTTGTTGTCTGTGAATTGCAGGCGGCAGGCCCT
>CAJFNF010000033.1 GCA_904394215.1 uncultured Faecalibacterium sp. | reverse complement strand
CCCGGTTGGTGGCGGCGGACTTGATGCCCTGCAGCAGGACGAAGAAGGTGCTGGTCTTGATACCGCCGCCGGTGGATCCGGGGGAGGCGCCGATGAACATCAGCACGATCAGCACCAGCAGGCCGGCGCTGTTGAACTCGCCCAGGGGGTAGGTGGAAAAGCCGGCGGTACGGGCCGATACGCTGTGGAAGAAGGCGCCCAGCCAGGTGATGTCCTCGGTCAGCTTGAGCAGCACCGCGCCCACCACGATCAGCACCGCGCTGACGCTGATGACCACCTTGGTGTGCATCGAGAACTTTTTCCAGCGGAAGCGGTTGTGCAGCACATCCCGGATGACCAAAAAGCCGATGCCGCCGAAGATGATGAGCCCGCAGGTGATTAGGTTCAGGGGGACGTTGTCACGGTAGGGGATCAGGTTCTGGTAGTTGCCCAGGATGTCGAAGCCCGAGTTGTTGAAGGCTGCCACCGAGTGGAAGATGCTGATCCACAGGGCGCGCAGGGGCGGATAATCCTGCACGAACACCAGGAAGCTGAGCGCTGCGCCCGCGCCCTCGAAGCAGAGGGTCATCAGGAAGATGCTCTTGAGGAACCGCAGGATGCCCTGGGCCGAGTCCAGGTTCAGCGCCTCCTGCAGGACGCTGCGCTCCTTCAGGTTGATCTTGCGGCCCATGGCCAGGATGATGCCCGCGCCCACCGAGGTGACGCCCAGGCCGCCCACCTGGATGAGGGCTGCAAGGATCAGCTGCCCTACAAAGGTGAAGGTGTCGCCTGCATCCGTTGCGATCAGTCCGGTGACGCAGACCGCGCTGGTGGAGGTGTACAGGGTGTCGATGTAGGCCACGTCCACGCCTTCCTGCACGCTGAAAGGCATGATGAGCAGCACCGACCCCAGCAGGATCACCAGTGCAAAGCCCAGGGCAATGACCCGCACCGGCGACTGCTTTTTGATGAACTCAAACATAAAATCTCCTTGCTTGCCGTTGCGGCCCGCCGCAGGCAGGCCGCGCCATTTAAGACTGGGGATCGTAAGCCCGAAGGTACGGTTTGTTCAGGAAACTGACCTGCCGGACACCCCATAGTATAGCAGGAAATATGCAAAAGGGAAGAGCGATTTTCACTTTTTTGTAAAAAAGCGGATTGAAATTTTTTCCGTTTTCACATCAGGGGCTTGTAAAACGGGCCTGCGCCCTACCCAAAGGGGAGCACAGGCCCGTTCTGAAGGTTTTTACGGCAAAGCGCAGGCGGCTCAGGCTGCCTTGGAGCTGGCGATGCTGCGCTGGATGGCCTTGACGATCTCCACGATGGGGATGACCAGGAAAGCCAGGACCAGGGCCACTAGGTATTCGCTCCAGTCCACCGGGGTAAAGCCGAACATGCTGGCCACGAAGGGAACTTCCAGGACGATGGTGGTCAGGGCCAGGCTGCCCAGCATGGGCTGCGCATGTTGAAGCTGTGGAAGATCTCGCACATGCTCATGGTCAGGAAGGCCATGGTCATGCCGTCGTCGCTGACGCCGCGGGGCATCTCAAAGTAGCCCACTTCCATGCAGTGGCCGATGATATAGGAGGCCAGGGTGATGACCGAGATCAGCAGGCCCTGGTAGGCGATGTCGAAGCCCATGCCGCCGGCAAAGATGCCGCTCTTGGCGTTGCGGGGCTTCTGCTTCATGATGTCGGCCTCGCTCTGCTCCATGCCCAGGGCCAGGGCGGGGAAGCAGTCGGTGATCAGGTTGATGAACAGCAGGTGGACCGGGTTCAGCAGGGTGAAGCCCAGCAGGGTGGCGCAGAACACGCCCAGAACCTCGCTCATGTTGGAGGCCAGCAGGAACTGGATGGCCTTGCGGATGTTGGCATAGATCCGGCGGCCCTCCTCCACGGCGCCCACGATGGTGGCAAAGTTGTCGTCGGACAGCACCATGTCGGCCACGTTCTTGGTGACGTCGGTGCCGGTAATGCCCATGCCCACGCCGATGTCGGCGGCCTTGATGGAGGGCGCGTCATTGACGCCGTCGCCGGTCATGGCGGTGATGGCGCCGTTGGCCTTCCATGCGGTGACGATCCGCACCTTGTGCTCAGGCTGCACCCGGGCATAGACGCCGTACTTCTTGACGGCCTGGCCGATTTCGCTGTCGGGGATCTTGTCCAGCTCGGCGCCGGTGATGGCCTGGCTGGCGTTGGTGATGATGCCCAGCTCCTTGGCGATGGCCACAGCGGTGTCCTTGTGGTCGCCGGTGATCATCACGGGGCGGATGCCGGCTTCACGGCACTCCTGGATGGCAGGCTTGACCTCGGGACGCACCGGGTCGATCATGCCGGTGAGGCCCAGGAAGCACAGATCCTGTTCCAGGTAGGCGGGGTCGTTGCTGGCAGGCTTCTGGGCCCATTCACGCCGGGAGGCGGCCAGGACACGGAGGGCCTGGTCGGCCATGTCCTTGTTGGCCTGCAGGAACTCGGCCCGCTTGGCGTCGGTCATGGGCAGGACCTTGCCGTCCTCCAGATAGCTGGTGCACCGCTTGAGGATCTCGTCGGGGGCGCCCTTGGTGTACTGGACAAAGCCGGCGCCCGAGGCGTGGACGGTGCTCATCATCTTGCGGGAAGAATCAAAGGGCGCCTCGTCCACACGGGGCTCGGCTGCGGACAGCTGGCCCTTGGGCAGGCCCTCCTTGGCGGCAAAGTTCACCAGGGCGGCCTCGGTGGGCTCGCCCTCGGCCTGGCCCTGGTCGTTCAGGATAGCGTCGTTGCACAGGGCCATGGCGGTGGCCAGGGGGGCAGTCTCCCCCAGATGCTGGACCACCGTCATCTTGTTCTGGGTCAGGGTGCCGGTCTTGTCCGAGCAGATCACCTGGGTGCAGCCCAGAGTTTCCACGGCGGTCAGCCGGCGGATCACGGCGTTGCGCTTGCTCATGTTGGTGACGCCGATGGACAGCACCACCGTCACCACAGTGGCCAGGCCCTCAGGGATGGCGGCCACGGCCAGGGACACCGCCACCATGAAGGTGGACAGCACCGAATCCAGGGTGAAGGAGCCGGCCACAATCAGGTCAAACACAAAGATGAACAGGCAGATGCCCAGCACCAGCTTGGACAGCACGCCGCTGAGCTGTTCCAGCTGCCGCTGCAGCGGGGTCTGCTCCTGCTCGGTGTTGGCCAGGGCGCCGGCGATCTTGCCCATCTCGGTGTCCATGCCGGTGCGGGTGATGAGGGCCTTGCCGCGGCCGTAGACCACGGTGGAACCCATATAGCACATGTTCTTCCGGTCGCCCAGGGGCACGTCCTCCTGGCCCTTGGCCAGGCCCAGGGCGTCGATGATCTTGTTCACCGGCACGCTCTCGCCGGTGAGGGCGGCCTCCTCGATCTTGAGGCTGGCGCTCTCCAGCAGGCGGCCGTCGGCGGGGACGGCGTCGCCGGCTTCCAGCAGCACCACATCGCCGGGCACCAGCTGGTCGCTGTGAAGGGCAACCTGCTTGCCGTCCCGCAGCACCTTGCAGGTGGCGGCGGTCATGGTCTGCAGGGCCTCGATGGCGGCCTCAGCCTTGCTCTCCTGGAACACCCCCAGCACGGCGTTCAGCAGCACCACGATCAGGATGATGAACACCTCGGCAAAGCTCTCGTGGGAGATGAAGTTGGTCACCGCCGACACCGCTGCCGCAATGATCAGGATGATCAGCATGGGGTCTTTCAGCTGCTGGATGAACCGCTGGAGCAGGGAAGGCTTCTCGGCATCCTTCAGCTTGTTGGGGCCGTATTTTTCCAGCCGCGCAGCGGCCTCCTGGCTGCTGAGACCTTCCGGGGTGGATTCCAGCTGGGTCAGCAGCTCCTGCGGGGTTTGTACATACTCTTGTTTCATGCCATTACTCCTCTAACATTCCATGGGGCAAAACACCGGTTAGGCTGATAAAACAAAAGACTCATGCACCGGAACGTCTCCAATGCATGAGTCTCATTCTATCAAAAGCTGCCCGAACTCATGGTGGATGAGTTGTCTTGACGAGCCGGCTTCGCGCCCGGGGCGCGGAATTACTCCCTCATGTGCATCCCATTATAGGAGACAAGGGAAGTTTTGTCAAGAATCAATCCCCTGATGCAGAGGGCCTTACTCGACGCTGATCATATAATAGTAGACCGGCTGGCCGCCCCGGATGTGGCTGACTTCCACATGGCTGGGGCACTTGGCCTTGACGATCTCGGTGGTGCGCTCGGCGTCCTCGTCGCTGACGTCGCAGCCCGAGATGATGGTCACAAAGCTGGTGTCCTTCTTGCACATGCTGCGGGCCAGGCGGTAGGTGGCCTTGGTCAGGTCATTGGAGGTGGCGACGATCTTGCCGTTCTCCAGGGACATGATCTCGCCCTTGCGGATCTTGCGGCCGTCGTACTCGCTGTCCCGGGCGGCGTAGGTGATGAGGCCGGTGGACACATTGTCGGCAGCCTTCATCATGTTGATGGTGTTGGTCTCCACCGAGGCGGTGGGGTCAAAGTTCAGCATGGCGGTGATGCCCATGGGGATGGTCCGGGTGGGCAGGACCACCACACGGCGGTCGGCCAGCTTTTCAGCCTGCTCGGCGGCCATGATGATGTTCTTGTTGTTGGGCAGCACGAAGACAGTCTTGGCGGGGACGCTCTGGACAGCGGCCAGGATGTCCTCGGTGGCGGGGTTCATGGTCTGGCCGCCCGAGACCACGGCGTCCACCGACAGGTCGGTGAAGACGGCCTTCAGGCCCTCGCCGGCAGCCACAGCCACAAAGCCGTAGTCGCGGCTGGGATCCACGGCGGCGTAGACGAACTCGCTGGCGATGGCGTCGGACACCCGCTGCTTCTGCTCGGCCTCGGCCTGCTTTTCCAGGCTCTTGCCCTGCTTCTGGCGGGCCAGGAACTGCTCGTGCATGTTCTCGATCTTGAAGTTGGTCAGATAGCCGTACTTGATGGCCTCGGAGGAACTGGGTGCAGTAGCCGTTCTTGATGTCCTCCACCTTCATCAGGTCGTCGGTAAAGACGCCGCGGCCTGCGTTGGCGGTGGAGAGCTTGGCCTTGTTCTGGGTGCCCTCGGCGGCGGGGATGATGTCCTCACCGTGGAACACCTTGCCCATGCCCTCGAAGATGATCAGGATGCCCTGGCCGCCGGCATCCACCACGCCGGCCTTTTTCAGGACGGGCAGCTGGTTGGGGGTATTGTCCAGGGCCCGCTGGGCGGCGGACAGCACCAGATCCCACAGCTGGGGCACATCGGCGATCTTGCTGGCCCGGGCCTCCTCCGAGGCAACGCGGGCCACCGTCAGGATGGTGCCCTCGGTGGGCTTCATGACGGCCTTGTAGGCGGCCTCCACGCCCTTTTCCAGGGCGGTGACCAGATCATCGGCGCCGGCCTCCTTCTTGCCCTGGAGGGCCTTGGAGAAGCCGCGGAACAGCAGGCTGGTGATGACACCCGAGTTGCCGCGGGCGCCCCGCAGCATGGCAGAGGCGGCGGTCTTGGCGGCATCGGCCACCGTGCAGTCAGGGCTCAGGGCTTCCAGCTCCCGGACGGCTGCGCCTACGGTCATGCCCATGTTGGTGCCGGTGTCGCCGTCCGGCACAGGGAAGACGTTCAGCTCGTCCACGCGGGAGCGCTGGTTGTTGATGTTGTTTGCGCCTGAGATGATGGCGTCACGCAAAATTTTACCACTAATCATTGTTTTTTACTCCTTGTCAGCCCACGGGCGCGCCCGGGGAGTTGTGTTGGTTTTGGTCAGGCAATCACGTCGTCCACCGACACGATCACCCGGGCCACACGCAGGCCGGTGGCGTGTTCGACTTCGTCCTGCACGCGATGGGTAATGCTCTGGGCGGCGGTGGAAATATTCAGCCCATAGCCGACAGCGATGTGGATCTCGATGACCAGGCGGCCATTCTCAGAGGTGACGCGGACGCCTTTTTCAGCGAAATCCTCGCCGCGCACCAGGCTCTTGACCGTGTCGGCCATACCGCGGGGGGCCATGGCGGCCACACCGTAGCAGCTCTTGGCGGCTTCGCCTACCAGCGTCGAGAAGTACTCGGCGGAAAAGCGGACATCGCCCAAGGGAAAATGCGTAGTGATCATAATCGCTCTGCTCCTTTGATTGAAATTTTAACAAGCTGAAAGCTGTTTTGTTTGCTGCTCACTCTGTGAGGGAGAGGCTGGCGAGAGAATAGTACAGGTCGCTGACACTGGACACCACGCCGCTGGTGCGGCGGTTGGATACCGTGACCCCGCCTCTCCACAGCAGAGGAATATAGGGCATTTGTTCGGCGAAAAGGGCCTCGAAGGCGCCGGCGGCGGAGCTGTCGGCCCGCATCAGATTGTAGGCGTCCAGCAGCTGCTGGGTGACAGCCAGGCCATAGCGGGCGCTGCCGCTCCAGAACGGCGAGAGGTCAATATTATTATACAACTTCATTTCACCGATGTACAGTTCAAATTGGCGATCCTGTATCATCTGGAGGTAGGCACTGAAGTCTTCGGCCTGGGTGAGGGTGACTTCGATCCCTGCCTCGGTCCACTGCTGCTGGAGCAGCCGGGCGGAATACACCCGGTCGGCCGAGCTGCCGCAGACCAGGATGTTGACGCTGGCGGGCTGGCCGGCGGCGTTTTCGTAGCGGCCTGCCTCCTGGTTCCAGCTGTAGCCCAGGGCGGCCAGATCCGCCGTCAGGCCGTTGGAGTCAGGTTCCGACGAGATGACCTGCTGGCCCCGGACACATTCGTACAGGCCGTTGAGGGCGCCGGTGGCGGGGCTGGCGCTGGCGAACCGGCCGGACAAATCCTGGCGGGAAAGGGCGGCGCTGAGGGCCGCCCGGCCCTGGCTGGTATTGCACAGAGGGTTGCTTGAACCGCTGTTGACCCCCAGGAACAGCAGGGTGTTGGTGCGGAAATAGTTCTCAGAGGTGGCAACCGCCGAAGCGGCGCTCTCCTCGGCCAGATAAAAGCTGATCTCACCCATGGCCAGCTGGGACACCAGCTCGGCATAGTCGCTGACGGGGGTCAGCCAGATGGTGCCGGGCCCGTCCTCCGGGAAGGGTGCCCGGGGGTTGAGGGTGAGGGTGTTCTCCTCGCTGCCGTAGGTGTACCGCCCGCTGGGGGTGGGCTGGGGGGCGCTGACCTCCGCCGCCTTCATGACCGGCAGGTCCAGCAGATAGCCGAAGAGGCTGTCGGGGCTGGCCAGGGTCAGCTGGACCATACTGTCCCCCACCGCCTGGACGCTGGTCATGTTGGACAGCCGCCCGGCGTAGAAGCTGCTGGCCTTGGCCGCCAGCAGGCTGGCCGCCACATCATTGGCGGTGATGGGGGTGTCGTCCGCAAAGGTGCAGCCGCTGCGCAGGGTGATGGTCACCGTGTTGCCGGCGGACTGGACCGATTCGGCCAGCCGCATTTCCAGCTCCATCCGGGGGGAAATGCGCACCAGCTTTTCAAACACCAGGCTGGCCACCTGCTCGGTGAGGGTGTTGGCCGCCAGATAGGGGTTATAGTTTCCCTCACTGACCGCAATGGCAAAGCGGGCAGGCTGGCTCTGGGCCGCGCCGGCGCTGGATGAGGCGGCAGAGGAGCTGGCCTCCTCGGACGAAGCGGGCTGCAGAACGGCGGGGCGGGAACACCCGGCCAGCAGCAGACAGGCCAGCGCCGCCGCTGCCGCCCGGCGGGCCAGGCGGGCAGGGGAAGACAGGTGCATGGGCTTTCCGGCCTCCTTTGGCAAGATTCGGCACCGGCGTCTGCTATACTGAATCAGGAGAGCAGGCCGGGTGCCCAGGGATAACTTTAGTATAGCACAAAACAGATGCTTGTGCATGGATTTGGTACGGATTTTCGCAAAACGACAAAATCAGTTGTGAATAAAATCTAAAAAGTCTGTGCGGAACTTTATTTTGCTGTGCGAAAATGCTAAAATAAGGGGGGAAAGGGGGAGCTCATCAAAGCCCCATTCTCCCTGCGGCGCTGCGCTGCAAACAGAACTTTCCGAATCTGGCAAATCATACAAGCAGGAGCTTATTGGATATGAACATTTTGTTTTTCCTGTCCCCCAAGCAGGATTTGATGTACGTCTATGATGACTTCACCCTCCGTCAGACCCTGGAGAAGTGGGAACACAACCGCTACGCCTCCATCCCCATCCTCAACCGGGAGGGCAAATATGTGGGCACCCTCACCGAAGGCGACCTGCTGTGGGGCATCAAGCGGCATCACGGCCTGGACATCGAGGCCGCTGAGGACATCCCCATCAGCAGCTTTGAGCGCAAGCGGGACTACCTGCCGGTGACCGTCAACACCAGCATGGACCAGCTGATCGAAGCCGCCATGAACCAGAATTTTGTCCCGGTGGTGGATGACCGGGGGATGTTCATCGGCATTGTCCGGCGGCAGGCCATCATCCGCTACTGCTATGACAAGTCCCGCCGCTGCGAGCAGGCCAGCCAGCTGAGCCAGGCCTCCGGCGCCGCCTGCACCGCCCAAACCTGAAAAACGATCTGTTTTGCCTCCGCCTCGGGCGGGGGCTTTTTTCTGCGCAAAAAAGTCCAAAAATCTTTTGAAAGTGTAAATTATGGGACTTCTGTTCTGGTATCCTCTTCTCAGAACAAGGGAAGCCGAGAGCTTCCGGCACAATATCAGACAGAGAGGAGAGACAGAAGATGAGCGAAATCGAGATCCGGTATGTGGGCGGCCATGTGGAGGTGTACAGCAGGAGCGGGGCGTTCCTCTTTTCTGCCGACAATGTGCGGGAAGCCATGGAGGAGCTGCAGGGCTGAAAAAAGCCCTTTACAAATCCCGGTCAGGCGTGTATAATTCCTTTCGGATTCATCCGCAGCCGGCCGGGGCCGGCGGCAGAGGGTGGATGCCGGGGAATGAAGTTCTCCCCAGGGAAACCTGAACCGCTGTACTACAAGCTGATGACTTCTGTGATTGCAAGGTCGCAGAAGGCATCGGCTTTTTTGCGTCCTGACCTGTTGAAATGGAGGAAAAGAATCATGTTAACCTCTCTGGCGCTGATTTTTCTGGTGGGGCTGGCGCTGGCGGCCCTCTGCCAGCGGCTGGGCCTGCCCCGGATCATCGGGATGCTGTTCACCGGCATCCTGCTGGGGCCCTATGTCCTGAACTGGCTGGACCCGTCCATCCTGTCCATCTCGGCGGACCTGCGGCAGATGGCCCTGATCATCATCCTGCTAAAGGCCGGTCTTTCCCTGAACCTGGCCGACCTGAAAAAGGTGGGCCGCCCGGCGGTGATGATGGCCTGCGTGCCGGCCAGCTTTGAAATCCTGGCCTTTTTCCTGCTGGCCCCTGCGGTATTGGGCATCACCCGGATCGAGGCCGCCGTCATGGGGGCGGTGCTGGGGGCTGTGTCCCCGGCGGTGGTGGTGCCCCGGATGGTCCAGCTGATGGACAGCCGCTACGGCACCGACAAGAGCATCCCCCAGATGGTGATGGCGGGGGCTTCCTGCGACGATATCTATGTGATCGTCCTGTTTTCCACCTTTGTGAACATGGCCCAGGGAGGCCATGCCAACGTGATGGACTTTGTGAACATCCCGGTGTCCATCCTGCTGGGGGTCCTGCTGGGGGCCGTGGTGGGCTGGCTGCTGAGCCAGTTCTTTGAGACCGCCTACGCCCACAAGCACTACGTCCGCAACAGCATGAAGGTGATTGTGGTGCTGGGGGTGTCCTTCCTGTTGATGGCGGTGGAAACCTGGCTGGAAGGGATCGTGTCGGTGTCGGGCCTGCTGGCGGTGGTCAGCATGGCCTGCGTGCTGAAAATCCGCAGTACCTCTTCGGCGTCGGCGCGGCTGAGTGAGAAGTTCGGCAAGCTGTGGCTGGCCGCAGAAGTGATCCTGTTTGTGCTGGTGGGCGCCGCGGTGGATATCCGATACACCCTCAGCGCCGGCCCGGCGGCCGTGCTGATGATCCTGCTGGCCCTGGCCTTCCGGTCGGTGGGTGTGGCCCTGTGCGTGGCGGGCACCAGGCTGAACCGGAAAGAGCGGCTGTTCTGCATCATCGACTACCTGCCCAAGGCCACCGTCCAGGCGGCCATCGGCTCGGTGCCCCTGGCCATGGGTCTGTCCTGCGGCCAGATGGTGCTGTCGGTGGCGGTGCTGGCCATCCTGATCACCGCCCCTCTGGGGGCCCTGGGGATGGACCTGACCTACAAGAGGCTGCTGGCCCACGAGGTCCAGGCCGGCTGAGGCCACCGTATCCCAAAAACAAAACAGGCCCCGGCAGCCCGCAGGCTGCAGGGACCTTCTCTGGTTTTAGAGGGTGCCCACCGGCAGGGTGACGCCGTTGATCTTGGCGGCATCCTCGCTCAGCAGGAACAGCACCGCCGGCACCACGTCGGCAGGCCGGACCGGGCCGGGGTCTCCCGACTCGGTGCGGAAGGGCCCGGGCAGGATGCAGTTGACGGTGAGGCCGGCTGCAGCGTATTCCTCGGCCAGGGACTGGGCCAGGCCTTCCAGGGCATTCTTCAGGATGGAGGAAGCGGCCATCTGGCCTGCGGGCACATCCGGCAGGCCGCTGGGCAGCTGGAACACCACCCGGCCGCCGCCGGCCTCGGCCATCCGGGGCAGGAAGGATTTGCACAGCAGGGTGGCGCTGTCCACCAGGACAGCCCGGCTCTCCACAAAACGCTCCTCATCAAAGCAGGCGTAAGGGGCGGGGAGATCCCGCATCCCCGCCAGGTGGATCAGATGGGTGGGGACAGGGTAGGTGTCGGCCAGGTCGCTGAGGAAGGCGCGGACCGCCAGCGGCTGGGTGAAGTCCACATCGTAGGGACGGATGAAGCCGGGCCGTGCCTGGCACAGGCCGGCCAGCCGTGCCAGATCCCCGCTGCCCTGGGCCAGGATCAGGTCACCTTCGGCCAGGGTGGGGAGCAGCCGCTCCATCAGGGCCAGGCCCAGCAGGGAGGTGGCGCCGGTTATCAGATAGGTCTTGGACATATAAAAAGCCCTCCTGTAAAAGTGACGGAATTCTTGCAGTCAGTATACACTAACAGTCGGGCGGATGTCAACCACTCAGGCCCCCAGGTCCTCCAGCAGGGTTTCCAGTTCCTGACGGCTCCAGATCAGGCAGCCGGCCTTGAACCGGACGGCGTCCTGCTCGGGCAGCAGGTTGACATAGATGTCGGTGAGCTCCAGCCGCTGGCGGGGGACGCCGTCGGCGGTGCAGCGGTAGACTGCCAGCCGCCCGCCCTCGTCGCACAGGTAGTAGCCCTCCTCTGGCTCTGTTTCTTCCTGGGGAACGCCGGACAGGGCGTTGCCGGCCCGGAGGGCAGGGCTGCTGCTGGCCGGGGAGGCGGGCTGCGCCGGCGCAGAGGACCGCGGCGGGACGGTGGCCATCCAGTAAAAACTGAAGGCAATGGTAAACGCACAGAGGCTGTAAAAGAGAGAATACCAAACTTTACGCATATGGGCCGGGCTCCTTTCGGCGATAGTATGGGCAAAAGAGGCCCATTTCACACAATAGATGCCAAATTTCACAGCGGGAAGCTGTACTTTCACCGGACAAGTGTGTTATAATAATTCGCAGGACTGTACACCGCCGGGTGTCGATCCATACTGAGAACATGCATCCTCCCGCCGGCTGCCGGCAGGAGTGAAACCGATAGAGGGAAGATTGTATTTAAGGAGGATGTTTGGAACGCTATGAATGAAATGAGGCGCATTCACCGCAGCGACGAAGCGGGGAGCAGCAGCCATCGTGCAGCGGCGGGTTCCGGGCGGCGGATGGTGGATACCAGCCACAGCCGGAGGGAATCTGCCCAGTCCCGCCCTGCGGGCGGCGGACAGCCTCCCCGGGAACCCCGCCGGCCCCGGCAGGGCCAGGAACCCCAGAAGCCCCGGAAGCCCGAAAAGCCCAGGAGCAAGCACCCGATTCTCCGGGGCATCTTCCGGCTGGCGGCCACCCTGTTCTGCCTGGGGGTCATGGCCTGCTGCGCCCTGGCGGTCTGCCTGGTCTTTTACGCCGTCCAGGCCACAGCCAATGACGGCGATCTGCTGGACCTGGACAGTATCGAGCTGAGTCAGTCCAGCGTGGTGGTGGCCACCGACCCCGACACCGGGGCCCAGGTGGAATACGCCACCCTTCGCTCCAGCAACAGCCACCGGATGTGGGTGGACCTGGAACAGATCCCCACCAACCTGCAGTACGCCTTCATCTGCACCGAGGACAAGGACTTCTACAACGAGCCCGGCTTCAACCTCAAGCGGACGGTGGGCGCCATGATCAACGAGTATATCCTGCCCATCTACAGCTCCAAGCAGGGCGCATCCACCCTGGAGCAGCAGCTGATCAAAAACCTCACCGATGACGACAGCGCCAGCGGCCTGGGCGGCGCCCTGCGAAAGGTCCGGGAAATCTACCGCGCGTATACTCTGTACCGAAATTACTCCAAGGAAACCATCCTGGAGGCCTATCTGAACACCATCAGCTTTACCGGCACCATCCAGGGCGTCCAGACGGCGGCCATGGAATACTTCAACAAGGATGTCAGCCAGTTGACCCTGTGGGAGTGCGCCACCATCGCCTCCATCACCAAGAACCCCACCAACTACAACCCCTACACCAACCCCGAGAACCTGATCAACCGCCGGAATTTCATCCTTTATAATATGAAGGACCAGGGGGTTATCTCGGAGGAAGACTACCAGCAGGCCATTGCCCAGCCCCTGGTGCTGGCCGAGGAGGACACCTCCAAGACCACCGCCACCAACAACTCCTACTTCACCGACGCCCTCTTTGAGGAAGTGGTGCAGGACATCATGGAGAAGGAGGGGATTACCGAGGGGGCGGCCCAGCAGATGCTGTACACCGGCGGCTTCACCATCGAAGCCACCGTCAACCCCAAGATCCAGTCCCAGATGGAAGAGCTGATGCTCAACACCAACGATGCCTACTTCCCGGCGGGCTGGCATGAGGAGGCGGTGTCCTCCCTGTCGGAGGACGACACCCCCGTCTACAACGCCGACGGCACCCTCAAGACCACCACCAATGCAGACGGCAGCGTCACCTATTACCGCAACGTCCGGACCCAGGCCGCTATGGTCATGCTGGACTATGACGGCAACGTGGTGGCCATGGTGGGCGGCCTGGGCGAAAAGACCCGGGATCTGACCCTCAACCGCGCCTACAGCGTCACCCGGCAGACCGGTTCGGCCATCAAGCCCATCGGCGCCTATGCCCTGGGCATTGAGTACGGCCTGGTGAACTGGTCCACCATGCTGAACAACTCGCCCCTCTACCTGAAGAGCGACATGGTGATCCGGGACGAGGACTACTGCCGCCGCAACGGGCTGTCCGGCCTGTCGGATGAGGCCCTGAAGGCCTATCCCAACGCCTGGCGCAGCTGGCCCCAGAACTATGGCGGCAACTACGGCGACAACCAGGACCTGCCCCTGTGGAACGGCCTGGCCCGCTCCCTGAATACCATCGCGGTGCGGGTGGGCGACCTGGTGGGCGCCGACACCATCTTCAACTTTGTCTACAACACCCTGCAGCTGAACACCCTGGACCCGGTGAACGATGTGGGCCTCGCCCCCATGGTGATGGGCAGCCAGACCCATGGCGTCACCCCCACGGCTCTGGCGGCCGCCTTCCAGATCTTCTATGACGGCCAGTATACCACCCCCCACCTCTACACCCGCGTGCTGGACCGGGACGGCAACATCTACCTGGAAAACAACGCCACCAGCTACCAGGCCCTGACCCCCCAGACCGCCACCATCATGAACCAGCTGCTGCAGAACGTCCTGTACAGCAGCGTCGGCACCGCCTCCGGCCGCTATCCCACCACCGGCGGGATGCGCTCCTTCGGCAAGACGGGTACCACCACCGATGAGAAGGACCTGTGGTTTGTGGGCGGCACCCCCTACTACGTCACCGCAGTGTGGTGGGGCTATGACTCCCCCTATGATATGACCAACACCCTGGGCAGCCAGGCCAAGACCCGTACCTGCGTGGAGGCATGGCGGGCCCTGATGAACCAGGTCCAGGAGGGCTACGCCTACAAGGAGTTCCCCATGGCCGACGGCGTGGTGCAGCGGTCCTACTGTACCCAGAGCGGCCTGCTGGCCACCTCGGGCTGCCCCAGCACCGCGACGGGCTACTACAAGGCCGACGACCTGCCCGCCACCTGCAATTATGACCACGGCGGCGGGGTTGTCTCCAGCCAGGTGGACACCACCGGCGTGGATACCGACTGATTCCGGACAATTCCCCAATCAAACGGGGCTTCACTCAAGTGAAAACTGGCGATTGTGCCAAAAACGCATCCGTCCTCTTGCAATGCAGGGGGGCGGATGTTATTATATTCCCTGCAAGAACAATTGTACTTGAGAGGTGAACAAATTGGAGCGCCGATTTTATCTTGTGGACGCACAGGTGCTGCCGGAGGTTTTCCTGAAAGTGATCCGTGCCAAGGAGCTGCTGGCCAGCGGCCAGGCGCGGAATATTTCAGCAGCCACCCGCAGCGTGGGGCTGTCCCGCAGCGCGTTTTATAAGTACAAGGACTGCATCTTCGATTCAGAAAACGGACGGGAGCTGATCACCGTTATGGCCACCCTGCGGGACGAGACCGGCGCGCTGCAAAGCCTGCTGGCCGGCATCAGCAGTGCCGGGGCCAGCATCGTCACCATCAATCAGGCGACCCCCGAAAACGGGACGGCCCAGGTGGCGGTCACCATCCGGACCGATACCATGCAGATGACCCCCGACGAACTGGCCGCCATGCTGGGCCGCCAGAGCACGGTTGTGGGGGTGCGGCTGGGCTACGATGTCTGAGCCGCAAAAATAAGGATAGGAGATGGCAAGACTATGGCTAAGATTGCAATTTTAGGGTTTGGCACTGTGGGCAGCGGCGTCTATGAAGTGCTGAGCCGGAATGCCGCCAGCGTGGCCCGGCGGGCCGGCGAGCCGGTGGAAGTCAAGTACATTCTGGACGTCCGGGATTTTTCGGACCGCCCCGACGCAGCACTGTTTGTCAAAAACATCGACGTCATCCTGGCTGACCCCGAGGTGAAGGTGGTGGTGGAGACCATCGGCGGCACCCGGTTTGCCTATCCCTATGTCAAGCAGGTGCTGGAGAGCGGCCGCAGCGTCTGCACCTCCAACAAGGAGATGGTGGCCACCTACGGCGCCGAGCTGCTGGGCCTGGCCAAGAGCCACAACTGCGCCTTTTTGTTTGAGGCATCGGTGGGCGGCGGCACCCCCATCATCACCCCGATGCACCAGTGCCTGGCCGCCAACGTCATCACCGGCGTGGAGGGCATTGTCAACGGCACCACCAACTTTATGCTGACCAAGATGGCCCGGGAGAACATGGGCTTTGACGAGGCCCTGAAGATCGCCCAGAAGCTGGGCTACGCCGAGACCAAGGACCCCAGCGACGATGTGGACGGCCGGGACGCCTGCCGCAAGATCGCCATCCTTTCCTCCCTGGTGTGCGGCCATCACATCTACCCCCAGAATATTCCCACCCGCGGCATCCGTGACGTGACGGTGGAGGACATCCAGGCCGCCCAGAAGCTGGGCTGCGTCATCAAGCTGATCGCCTGGATGAAGCTGCTGCCGGGCGGCGGGGTGGCCGCCGGGGTGGAGCCCTGCCTGGTGCCCGGGTCCAACCAGCTGGCCGGCGTGGACGACGTGTTCAACGCCGTCAAGATCCAGGGCGATATGCTGGGCAACGTGGTCTTTTACGGCAAGGGTGCCGGCAAGCTGCCCACCGCCAGCGCGGTGGTGGCCGACGTGGTGGACGCCCTGAAACACGGCGTCCGGGTCCACGACAGCCTCTTCTGGCAGCCGGCAGAGCCGGTGGAGGGGATGCTCACCGACCCGGCCCCTGCGGCATACTATGTGCGTGTGGAAGGGGCTGCTCCGGCGGTGGTGGAGGCCATCTGCGGCAAGGGCCGCCTGGTGGCCGAACACTATGACGGCTGCTCCTACCTGATGGACCAGGCCGACGGCCCGGCCCTGGAGGAAGTGGCCCGGAAGATCAGCGCAGTGGGCGGCAGCGTCAAGCTGGTGCTCCGCCGCCTGCCTGAGGAAGAGTAAAAGGGGAGGGGCACAGATGAAAATCAAGGTATCCGTCCCGGCCACCAGCGCCAATGTGGGCGCCGGCTTTGATGCGGTGGGCCTGGCCGTCACCCTGTACAACACCGCCACCTTTGAAGAGAGCGACAGGCTGGACATTTCGGCGGCGGACGGCACCCGCATCCCCCGCAACGAAACCAACCTGATCTACCGCTCGGCCAAGAGCCTGTTCGACCGGGTGGGCAAAAAGATCCCGCCCCTGAAGATCGTCCAGACCAACCCCGTCCCCATGGCCCGGGGCCTGGGCTCCTCTTCGGCCTGCATCATCGCAGGCCTGCTGGGGGCCAACCGGATGCTGGGGGATGTCCTCAACACCCAGGAGCTGCTGACCCTGGCCACCGCCATTGAAGGCCACCCCGACAACGTGGCCCCGGCCCTGCTGGGAGGCCTCACCACCAGCGTCTTTGAAAACGGCCAGGTCTACTCGGTCAAGCGGGACGTGGACCCCAGCCTCAGTTTTGCGGCCATTGTGCCCGACTACAAGCTGCTGACCGAGGCGGCCCGGGCGGCGCTGCCGGCCCAGATCGCCCACAAGGATGCGGTGTTCAACCTGTCCCGGGCGGCGCTGCTGCCGGCGGCCTTCTGCGACGGGCGCCACGATCTGCTGCCCATCGCCACCGAGGACCGGCTCCACCAGCCCTACCGCATCCCCCTGATGCCGGGGTCCAGGGAAGTCTTTGCCCTGGCCAAAGAGTGCGGGGCGCTGGCCGTCTACGTCTCGGGCGCAGGCAGCACCGTCATGGCGGTGACCGAGCGCAGCGGGGCCGAAAAGTTCTACGACAGCCTGGAACAGGGCCTCGAAACCCTGGAAGGGCTGGACGGATGTGAAGCATTTACGCTGCTGCGCCTGGATGCAGACAACACCGGCGCAACGGTGGAATGACAGAGGGAAAAGGGAAGAACCAAACACATTTGGGGATGAACGCCCACTGTTGATAGAGGAAGACAAAGAGGAGAGTGACAAGTATGGCGTTGATCGTACAAAAGTTCGGCGGCTCATCGGTCCGTGACCGCGAGCGTATTTTCAACGTGGCGCGCATCGTGGCCAACACCCACAATGCGGGCAATGACGTGGTTGTGGTGGTGTCCGCCCAGGGCGACACCACCGACGACCTGATCGCCAAGGCAGCGGAGATTACCCATAACCCGTCTGCCCGGGAGATGGATATGCTGCTGTCCACCGGTGAGCAGATCAGCATCGCGCTGCTGGCCATGGCTCTGAACGAGCTGGGCTGCCACGCCACCAGCCTCACCGGCTGGCAGGCAGGCTTCCGCACCGACCGTGCCTACACCAAGGCCCGGATCCGGCGGATGGACGTCGAGCGGATCGCCTCGGAGCTGGAGCGCAACCGCGTGGTGGTTGTGGCCGGCTTCCAGGGGCTGAACAAGCTGGATGACATCACCACCCTGGGCCGCGGCGGCTCGGACACCAGTGCAGTGGCCATTGCGGCTGCCCTGCACGCGGACCGCTGCCAGATCTTCACCGACGTGGAGGGCGTATATACCGCCGATCCCCGCAAGGTGCGCAATGCCCGCAAGCTGCCTGAGATCACCTTTGACGAGATGCTGGAGCTGGCCACCCTGGGCGCCCAGGTGCTGAACAACCGCAGCGTGGAGCTTGCCAAGAAATACAACGTGGAGCTGGAGGTGCTCTCCAGCCTGAACCCGGTGCCGGGCACAGTGGTTAAGGAGGTTGCAAAAGAAATGGAAGGTATGCTGATCAAGGGTGTCGCCAAGGACACCGATGTCTCTGTCATCACGATCATGAACGTCCCCGATGAGCCCGGCATGAGCTTCAAGATCTTCGGGCTGCTGGCCCAGAAGAAGATCAACGTGGACATCATCCTGCAGTCCACCGGCCGGGAGGGCAAGAAGGACGTCATCTTCACCTGCTCCCAGGGCGACGCCCCCATCGCCGTCCGCACCCTGAAGGAGAGCGCCAAGTTCGGCGAGGTCACCTGCGACAACAGCTGCGCCAAGGTGTCCATCGTGGGCGCCGGCATGCAGAGCCACAGCGGTGTGGCCGCCAGCATGTTCGAGGCCCTGTCCAACAGCAACATCAACATCCACATGATTTCCACCAGCGAGATCAAGATCTCCTGCATCATCGACAAGGAAGAGGCCGACCGCGCCGTCAGCGCCATCCACGACAGCCTGTTCCACTGAGCACTCCCCGCAACTGGAGCCGCCGCTTGTACCGGCGGCTCTTTTTCTGTCCGGCAGAGGAAAATGACACAATTCTTTAACTTTTTTCATCGTTTACAGACGGCGGCAAAAGCGTTATACTAATCTGCGAGCTCCGGGGAGGCCCTGCCTCCGGCCAGGAGCCACCAACCGCAAACAAGGGAGCGACCATGGAACAGAAACAACGACCCCCGGCTGGAGCAGCCGGCAGGCCCCGCCTGACGCGGGAACAGTGGCTGGCGCGGCGCCGCCGGCGCAGGATCCGCATCATCCGCAACTGGATCCTTTTTTTGTCGGCCTGCGCCGTCCTGGTGGGGCTGATGACTGGCCTGATCCTCTGGGCCCTGCCCCAGATCAGCAGCCGGCTGGGGGGCCGGCAGGACTTTGTGGCCCCCGGCTATGACCTTTCGGGCTATGTCTTTGACGCCGGCGACCCCTATCTGGTGCTGGTAAATAATAATCTGCCTCAGGCCGATACCGCCGCCCCCACCCTGGAAGTGGCGGACGCAGCCTCGGGCCGGCAGCTGGAACAGCAGGCGGCCCGGGCCTGGAAAGCCATGTCCGCCGCCGCCGGGGAAGTGGGCATCCAGCTGACCCTGGTGGAGGGTTACCAGAGCCCCGACCGCCAGCAGGAGGCCTTTGACGCCCGCAAGCAGACTTATCTGGATGAAGGCATGTCGGAGGAAGAGGCGGACAGCCGCACGGCGGCCATTGTGCCCCGGCCCGGCTGCAACGAGAGCGGCACCGGCCTGGCGGCGGATATCCTTTCGGCCGACTATACCGAGATGGACACCGGCTTTGCCGACACCGACGCCTTCCGCTGGCTGGAGGCCTATGCCGCCGACTATGGCTTCATCCTCCGATGGCCGGAGGACTGCCAGGCCGTCACCGGCATGGTGTTTGAGCCCTGGCACTGGCGGTACGTAGGGGTGGAAAACGCCCGGGCCATTGCGGCCAGCGGCCTGTCCCTGGAAGAATTTGTGGCGGTCCATCAGCTGAGCTGAGCCGCCCCCGACCCAACATACAAAAGGCCCGGAGCCTCCGGGCCAGGAGGATCAATCAGATTGGAACGAAAGCAGCTTGCACCTGGGGTGCATCTCTCCTATGACCCGGCCCAAAAGCTGAACCGGTGCCGGGTCAGCATCCACTTTACCTTTCCGGCCCGGCGGGAAACCGCCACGGCCCACGCCCTGCTGCCCCTGGTGATGGAGCGGGGCTACGCCGGCTGCCCCGACATGACCGGCCTGACCAAAAAGCTGGCCCGGCTCTACGGGGCGGACCTGACGGTGGACGGCCGCCCCATGGGGGCCAGCCGGAACCTGTGCGTCAGCGTCACCGGCATCAAGGACCGGTTTGCCCTGGCGGGGGAGTCCCTGAGCCAGTCCTACACCGAGCTGGTGCTGGGGGTGGCCTTCCATCCCTGCATGGCGGATGGGGCTTTTGATGCCGAGGCGGTGGCCATCGAAAAGCAGATGCTCCGCCAGTCCCTGGAGGACGAACTGAACGACAAGCGGCTGTACTGCATGCGGCAGACCGCCCGGGAATTCTATGGGGACAGCCCCATGGGCATCCGGCAGGAGGGCTACCTGGAAGAGGTGGACGGCCTCACCGGCCGGGACCTGGCCGCCGCCTACGAGGAAATGCTCAGCACCGCCTCCATCGAGCTGATGGTGCTGGGCTGCACCCCCGACGAGACCCGGCGGGTGGAAGCGGCCTTCCTGGAAGAGTTGGGCAAAATCCGCCGCCGGCCGGCAGGGCCCATGGCCTTCCTGGCCATGCCCCGGCAGGTGCCGGTCCACAAGGTGGAGTATTTCGATATGGTCCAGGCCAAGCTGTGCCTGGCCTTTACCCTGGGCAGCCCCATGGACATCACCGAGCTGGCCGCCTTCCGGCTGGCCATGGCCCTCTATGGGGGCAGCGTCACCAGCCGCCTGTTTTTGAACGTCCGGGAGCGGGACCATCTGTGCTATTACTGCGCCTCTTCCTTCCAGAGCTTCACCGGCAGCATGGTGGTGTCCAGCGGCATTGAGCCGGGGGACGCCGCCCGGGCCGAGGAAGCCATCCTGAACGAGCTGGCCGACCTGTGCACCGGCCCCATCACCAGCCAGGAGCTGGAAGACTGCCGCCGGGGCCTGCTGGACGGCCTGGCGGGGATCGAGGACTCCCTGGGCAGCATCGAGAGCTGGTACGCCATGGAGATCATCCGGGGCGGCGCCATCACCACCCCCGCCCAGGCCCGGGCCGACCTGGCCGCCGTCACCGAGGACCAGGTCCGGTCGGTGCTGCGGCGGTTCAGCCTGTCGGTCAGCTATCTCTTGACCAAAAAGGAGGGGCCCTATGTCTGATCATCTCCGCGCCATTCTGGACTGCGCCGACAACGAGCGGTATGTGCTGCCCTCGGGGCTGACGGTGCTGGTGCGGCCCATGCCGGGCTATTCCGCGGCCCACGCCATTGTGGCGGCCCGGTTCGGCTCCATCGATGTGCACTTCCGGCTGGGGGAGGAGGAATTGTCCCTCCCTGCCGGGGTGGCCCACTACCTGGAACACAAGATGTTCGAGGACCAGGAGGGGGACGCCTTCGCCAAATTTGCCCACACCGGCGCCAACGCCAACGCCTTCACCAGCTTTGACCGCACCTGCTACTACTTCACCGCCACCAACGCGGTGGACGAGAGCCTGGACGTGCTGCTGGAAATGGTGACCCACCCCTATTTCACCGAGGAAACGGTGGCCAAGGAGCAGGGGATTATTGCCCAGGAAATCAAAATGTACCAGGACAGCCCCGACTGGCGGCTGATCACCGAACTGTGCCAGTGCCTGTACCACACCCACCCCATCCGCAGCGACATTGCAGGCACCTGCGAGAGCATTGCCCAAATCACCCCCGGGATGCTCTACGACTGCTGCAGGGCCTTCTACGCACCCTCCAACCTGGTGCTGGCGGCGGCGGGAAATATCACGGCCCGGCAGGTGCTGGACGCCTGCGCCCGGGCCGGGCTGGACCAGCCGGCGGCCCGGCCGGCGGCCCGGCGGCTGTGGACGGAAGAGCCCATGACCCTGGTCCAGGACTGGAAAACCCTGCGGATGGCGGTGTCCAAGCCCTGCTTTGGCATCGGCTACAAGGAGGAGCCCCTGGCCCCTGGCGACGGCCGCACCGAGGTCCTGTACGAGCTGCTGCTGTGCTGCATCAGCGGGGGGATGTCCCCGCTGTACCGGCGGCTGTACGATGAGGGCCTGGTGAACCCGGGCTTTGGGGGCGAGGTGCTGCGGGTGGACGGCTGCTGCTGCATCCTGTTCACCGGCGAAAGTGACACCCCCGACCAGGTGGAACAGCTGCTGCTGGAAGAGATCGAGCGGGTCCGGGCCCAGGGTGTGGACCGGGAGGTCTTCACCCTGTGCAAAAACGAAAAATACGGCCAGCTGGTGGAAAACCTGGAAAATGTGGAGGACGCTGCCAGCCAGATGGCGGACTTCGCCCTGATGGGCCAGACGGTGGCCCAGCAGATTGAGATGCTGGCCGGCCTCACCGCCGAGGATGCCGATGCAGCCCTGCAGAAGATCCTGAACCCCGGCCGGATGGCCCGGGTGCGGATCCTGCCCGACGGCTCGGCGGCAGAGGATTCCGGAGAGAACGACTGACACCCCAAGGAGGTACAATCATGACAAATCTCGTCACCTTCCCGGGTCTGGGTCTCAGCTTTGAGATCAACCGGGTGGCCTTCAGCATTGGAGGCATCGCAATTTACTGGTATGGCATTATGATCGCCGTGGGCATCATGCTGGCCATGGTCTTTGCCTTCCGCCACTGCGCCGAGTTCGGCATAGACGGGGACACCATGGTGGATGTGATTGTGGTGGGCGTGGTGATGGCCATCGTCTGCGCCCGCATTTATTACGTGGCTATGTCTCCCATTGCGTATAACAGCCTGTGGGAAATGGTGGATCTCCGTCAGGGCGGCATCGCCATCTACGGCGGCGTCATCGGCGCCATCATCTTCGGCGGCCTGGCCTGCAAGTGGCGGAAAATCCCGGTGCTGCCCATGTTTGACCTGACCGCCATGGGCTTTCTGATCGGCCAGTGCCTGGGCCGCTGGGGCAACTTCTTCAACCAGGAGGCCTTCGGCTGCAACACCACCCTGCCCTGGGGCATGTACAGCGCCGCCACCGAGGCCTACCTCAGCGGCAGCACCGTGACGGTGCCCAACGGGGTCACCATCGACCCCTCTATGCCGGTCCACCCCACCTTCCTGTATGAGAGCATCTGGTGCCTGGTGGGCTTTGTGGCCCTGCGGCTCTACATGAAAAAGCGCCGCTTCAACGGGGACATCGCCCTGCTGTACGCCATCTGGTACGGCCTGGGCCGGTTCTGGATCGAGGGCCTGCGGACCGACAGCCTGCTGCTGGTGCCCTCTTTGGGGCTGCGGGCTTCCCAGCTGGTGGCGGCGGTGGCCGTGGTGGGCGGCCTGATTGCCCAGATCATCCTCACCCGCAAGTACAAGAACCAGGCCCTGATGGTGAATCTTGCCATCTCGGCTGACAACCGCAAACTCCAGGCCCAGGCCGCCAAAAAGGCCGGCCAGCCGGTGGAATTGCCGGTGGAGCAGGCCTACGCAGCCCTGCCCCGGCAGGCCTTCCTGGACCGCACCAAGCGGTACAACGAGGAGCTGAAAACCATGCTGCAGGCCCGTCTGGATGGGGACGGCCAGCAGACCCCGACTTCTGGGCCGGAGAAACAGTGATCCCCCGGAAAGTTGTTTTTTCTTACAAAAAGCGGCTTCGTTTTTTGTAATTTGTGCTCATGGACGAAAAACGCTTGTTATGATAAAATAATTGACGAAGGCGTTACTCCCCGGAGGCGCTACTTGTACACTGACTCCTGCATAAATGCAAGGGAGGGGTGTATCTTGTAGTGTCTGCGGGGATTTTTTTTGCCCGGATGCCGGGTCGAGGAGGGAACAAGGTCCAACGTGCGTATTATCAAGAAAATAAACAACAACGCAGCGCTGGGGCTGGACGGCAGCGGCACCGAGGTGGTGGTTCTGGGCAAAGGGATTGGTTTTCCCGACATGCCTTATGAACTGAACGATTATTCCAAGATTCAGCGAACCTTTTATGATATGGACCCCCGCTATGTGCAGATGGCGGCCGGCATCCCCGATGCGGTGCTGGAAGCCAGCGCCGACATTGCCGAGCAGGCAGAGATGGAGCTGGAGTGCGAGCTCAACCCCAACCTGCCCTTCACGCTGGCGGACCACTTGAACTTTGCGCTGGAGCGGCTGCGCAGCGGCACCGTCCTGAACATGCCCCTGTCCTACGATGTGCGGCACCTCTATCCCAAAGAGGCGGCCCTGGGGCAGCGGGCCCTGGATATTCTGGAGGAATACACCGGCAAGCGCCTGCCCGACAATGAGGCGGTGAGCGTCGCCCTCCACCTGATCAACGCAGAGAACGAGTCGGGGGACATGCATTTCACGATCCTGGCCCTGAAGATCACAGAGGACGTGGATGCCATCATCGAGAAAGAACTCAAGATCCGGCTGGATAAAGACAGTTTTCAATATTCACGGTTTGCCATGCACCTGCGGTACCTGATGCAGCGTCTGATGAACGGCAAGCAGGTGGACGACCAGGGGGTGAGCCTGCTGGGGCAGATGCGGCGGGAATACCCGCAGATTTACGTCTGTGCCAGGGCGGTGGTGAATTATTTCGCCGAGACCTGGAAGTGGCAGTGCAACGATGAAGAGCTTTTGTACCTGATGCTGCATATTTATCGTGTGCAGCAGAAGGGGGAGTGACAGGCCCAGGCCTGCAGCGCTCCCCACAACCAGAATGGACCGGTCAATGGCGCGCGTTGATCCGGAACAGATAAAAGGAGAGATCGACCATGAACCAGGCACAGTTTTTGGAGCAGATATACCCGCTTGTCGGCGGGCAGGCCAACGTGGGACGCTGGCAGGCCAACGGCAGCAAGCTGTATATCACAGTCAAAGACCGCAGCATGGTGGATCTCGAAGCGGTACGCGGTGTGCCCGGCGTCGAGGCTGCGGACTTGGGCCGAAGCCGGCTGAGCATCACCATCCAAACATCATGTCAGGAGGAATTGCACATGGCAAAGAAGACAAACTACGAAGAACTTGCCAAAACAATCATCCAGCTGGTGGGCGGCGAGAGCAACATCGCCAACGTGACCCACTGCATCACCCGTCTGCGCTTCAATCTGAAGGATGAGAGCAAGGCGGACACCGAGGCAATCCGCAGCACCCCGGGTGTGGTGGGCGTCGCTTCGGCCAACGGCCAGTACCAGGTCATCATCGGCGCAGAGGTTACCCAGGTCTACGAAAAGGTGTCCGCCCTGCTGCCCGGCCTGGGCGGCGCACCCGCAGTCCCCGAAAAGAAAGAGGGCTCGGTGGTCAGCCGTCTGATTGATACCGTCACCGGCATCTTCACCCCCATCCTGCCGCCGCTGACCGCAGCCGGCATGCTGAAGGCCGTCCTGGCCATTCTGGTGGCATTCAAGCTGGTGGACAGCACCTCCAGCACCTATCAGGTCATCAACTTCATGGCCGACGCCACCTTCTACTTCCTGCCCATCCTGCTGGCCAACTCGGCCGCCAAGAAGCTGGGCTGCAACCCCTTCCTGGCCATGATGCTGGGCGGCATCCTGATCCACCCCAACTTTGTCAGCATGGTCAGCACAGCCAAGGAGACCGGCGAGGCCATCACCGTCTTTGCGCTGCCCATCTATAACGCCACCTATTCGTCCTCGGTCATCCCCATCCTGCTGGGCGTCCTGCTGATGTCCAAGGTGGAGCCCCTGGCCAACCGTGTGGCACCCAAGGCCATCCGCTTCTTCACCGCACCTCTGATCACCATGCTGGTGGTGGGCATTGCCACCCTGTGTGTGCTGGGCCCCATCGGCTACGTCATCTCCAACATCCTGGCTTCTGCCATCAACGGCCTGAGCACCATCGCTCCCTGGCTGGCTCCCACCATCATCGGCGCGCTGCTGCCCTTCCTGGTCATGACCGGTACCCACCACGCCCTGACCCCCATCGGCATCAACAACCGTATGACCATCGGCTTCGACACCATCATCTACCCGGGCCAGCTGGCTTCCAACATCGCTCAGGGCGCTGCTGCACTGGCTGTCTCCTTTAAGACCAAGAACGTCGAGCTGAAAGAGCTGACCTCTTCCACCGGCATCACCGCTGTCTGCGGCATCACCGAGCCCGTCCTGTACGGCGTCACCATGAAGATCCGCACCAACATGATCGCCGCCATGGTCGGCGGCGGCGTGGGCGGCTTCTTCATGGGCCTGATGAACACCAAGAACTACTCCGGCGGTTCTCCGGGCCTGCTGACCCTGCCCAGCTACATCGGCCTGGACGCTCCCATGAGCAACTTCTACTACGCCTGCATCGGCGCAGCCATCGCTTTTGTGGTGGGCTTCGTTGTCTCCTTCATCCTGTATAAGGATCCCGTGGACAGCAAGGAATAACTCTGACAGGAGGATAACATGTACTTTCCCAAGAACTTTTTGTGGGGCGGCGCCACCGCTGCCAACCAGTGCGAAGGCGCCTACAATGAGGATGGCAAGGGCCTGTCCATTCAGGACGTCCTGCCCAAAGGCTTCAAAGTCATCACCGACGGCCCTACCCCTGACAACCTCAAGCTGAAGGGCATCGACTACTACCACCGCTACAAGGAGGACATCGCCCTCTTTGCAGAGATGGGGTTCAAGGTGTACCGCTTCTCCATTGCATGGAGCCGGATTTTCCCCACCGGGGAAGAGGCTGTGCCCAACGAGGCGGGCCTGGCATTCTACGACAAGGTGATTGACGAGTGCCATAAGTATGGCATCGAGCCCCTGATCACCATCTCTCACTACGAGACCCCCCTGGCCCTGGCCAAAAAGTACAACGGCTGGAGCAACCGCATCATGATCGACCTGTACCTGAAATACTGCCAGGTGCTGTTCGAGCGGTACAAGGGAAAGGTAAAGTACTGGATTACCTTCAACGAGATCAACTCGATCCTCCATCAGCCCTTCATGAGCGGCGCCATCCTGACCCCCAAGGATCAGCTGAGCAACCAGGACCTGTACCAGGCCATCCACCACGAGCTGGTGGCCAGCGCCCGGGCAGTGGAAATGGCCCACCGGATCGACCCCGCCTACAAGGTGGGCTGCATGATCCTGGCGGTGACCATCTACCCCCTGACCCCCAACCCCGATGACGCCATCGAGGTGATGCGCCTGGACGATGAGAACTTCCTCTTTGCGGACGTCCAGGCCCGGGGCGCCTATCCCTACTTTGCATCCCGCCTGTTTGAAGAGAAGGGGGTCAAGCTGGAGATCACCGACGCCGACCGGGAGGCCCTGACCCACACGGTGGATTTCGTCTCCTTCAGCTACTATTCCAGCAACTGCGCTTCGGCCGATCCCACCAAGGGCGAGCCCACCGGCAGCAACATGACCACCAACCTGAAGCGGAACCCCTACTCCAAGGTCAGCGAGTGGGGCTGGCAGATTGATCCCCAGGGCCTGCGCTACACCCTGAACAAGCTGTATGCCCGCTACCAGAAGCCCCTGTTCATCGCCGAAAACGGCCTGGGCGCCAACGACACCCTGGTGCCGGACGGCAAGGGCGGCTACACGGTGGAGGACGACTACCGCATCAAGTACATGAACGACCACCTGGTCCAGGTGAGCGAGGCGCTGCACGACGGCGTGGACGTCATGGGCTACACCGCCTGGGGCTGCATCGACCTGATTTCCTGCTCCACCGCCGAGATCAAAAAGCGGTACGGCATGATCTACGTGGACCTGAACAGCGACGGCACCGGCACCCTGGCCCGCTGGAAAAAGAAGAGCTTCGGCTGGTACAAGGAGGTCATCGCCACCAACGGCGAAAGCCTCGAAGTCTGATATCGGCCCGGAAGGGCTCTGGACCCTGAACATGACTGCCGCCCGGCAGGGGTTTCCCGCCGGGCGGCAGTTTTTTGGCTGGGGCGCAGCCTCTCCCGGGGAAAGCCTGCCCCGGAAGGGCGGCGAAAAGGCCGAAAGTACGCTGCAAGGCAAAAAGAATTGCCGGAAAATCGAAAAATCCCCTTGCAAAGACCCCAAAATTCTGTTATACTATATCAGCCGCTTGGCGTAGGCGCCTGAAATGGCCCGGATCCGGGCCTGCCTTGACGGCCAGCGAGTACAGAGAAAAGGATGAAACACATGTACGCAATCATCGTTACCGGCGGTAAGCAGTACCGCGTGGAGCAGGGCGACATCGTCTACATTGAGAAGCTGGACGTTGAGGCTGACTCCGAAGTGAAGTTCGATCAGGTCCTCGCTGTGGGCGAGGAAGGCTCGGTTAAGGTTGGTGCTCCCGTCGTGGAGGGCGCTTCTGTCACCGCCAAGGTCATCAAGAATGGCAAGGGCAAGAAGCTGAACATCATCACCTATCGTCCCAAGAAGCACAGTGCTCGCCGCATCGGCCGCGACTCCATGGCCCAGCGTCTGGGCGTGAAGCGTGCCGATGGGCAGAAGGTTCTGGCCGGCAACATCCTGGTCCGGCAGCGCGGCACCCACATTCAGCCGGGTGACAACGTTGGCAAGGGCAGCGATGACACCCTGTTCGCTCTGGTGGACGGCACCGTCCGTTTTGAGCGTGTGGGCAAGTCCGGCAAGAAGTGCAGCGTCAAGCAGTAACTTCCCAAGGACCTGAGAACTGCAGATCGAAGAGCCGGACCGTTTGGCCCGGCTCTTTTGTGTACCGACATTTTTGCCTGATGCTTGCGGGCCCGCAGCGGGCCCGGCACCATCCTGCAGCCCCCTGCCCTGGCAGGGCAGAGAGAAAAGGAGAAACACATGGCAGTACAGACAAATTTTATTGATATCGCCACCATCTGGCTCCACGCGGGCAAGGGCGGCGACGGGGCGGTCAGCTTCCACCGGGAAAAATTCGTGGCGGCGGGCGGCCCCGACGGCGGCGACGGCGGCCGGGGCGGCAACATCGTCTTTGTGGTGGACGACAACCTGTCCACCCTGATGGATTTCCGCTACAAGCGCAAATACACGGCCCAGGAGGGCGGCCCCGGCCGGGGCAGCAACTGCCACGGCGCCAACGCCCCCGACCTGGTCATCAAGGTGCCCATGGGCACCGTCATCAAGGACGCCGCCAGCGGGCTGGTGATTGCCGACCTGTCCACCCACGACCCCGTGGTGGTGGCCAAGGGCGGCCGGGGCGGCTATGGCAACGCCCATTTTGCCACCCCCACCCGCCAGGTGCCCAAGTTCGCCAAGCCCGGCATGCCGGGTGAGGACATCCAGGTGACCCTGGAGCTGAAACTGATCGCCGATGTGGGCCTGATCGGCTTCCCCAACGTGGGCAAGTCCACCCTGATTTCCACCATCAGCGCAGCCCGGCCCAAGATCGCCAACTATCACTTTACCACCCTGGTGCCCACCCTGGGGGTGGTGTCGGTGGGGGAGGGCGCCAGCTTTGTCTGCGCCGACATCCCCGGCCTGATCGAGGGCGCCAGCGAGGGCGTCGGCCTGGGCCATGACTTCCTGCGCCACGTGGAGCGGTGCCGTCTGCTGCTCCATGTGGTGGACGTGTCGGGCAGCGAGTGCCGGGACCCCATCGACGACTTCGAGAAGATCAACCAGGAGCTGGCCAAATTCAGTCCCGCCCTGGCAGCCCGGCCCCAGATTGTGGTGGGCAACAAGTGCGACCTGGCCACCCAGGAGCAGATCGACGCTTTCCGCCGGTATATCGAGGGCAAGGGCCTGACCTTTGTCCCCATTTCGGCCTCCACCATGCAGGGGGTCAAGGCCCTGCCCGGCCTGGTGTACAACCGGCTGAAGGACATCCCGCCGGTGCCGGTGTTTGCCGCCGAGTACAAGAAGCCGGAGGTCAAGGCCGGCAGCCGGGACTTCACCATCACCCGGCTGGAAGCCCACCGCTGGTCGGTGGACGCCCCCTGGCTGGAGCGGATCCTGGACGGCAGCAACGTGGACGACTACGAGAGCCTGCAGTTCTTCCAGCGCCAGCTGGGGGAGAGCGGCATCCTGGACGCCCTGGTGGAAAAGGGCGTGGAGGAAAACGACACCATCCTGATCGGCGATTACCAGTTCGACTATATCTTCTAAAGGGAGGGCACCGTCATGGACAAAACACCTTCCGGGAAGATCGACCTGCGTGAGATCAGCCCCCTGGCCCTGGCCTTTGTGGGGGACAGCGTGCTGGAACTGCTGGTGCGCCGGCGCCTGGTGGAGTATCACCGGCTGGCCCCCGGCAAGCTGAACGCCGAGAAGATCAAATATGTATCGGCCCGGGCCCAGTTCCGGGAGGAGCAGCTGCTGGAGCCGCTGTTCACCCCCGAGGAACTGGACATGTTCAAGCGGGGCCGCAACGCCAGCCGGGCGGCTGTCTCGAAACACGCCACCCCCGAGGAATACCGGGCTTCCACCGGCTTTGAGTGCCTGCTGGGCTGGCTGTACCTCCAGGGGAACACCGCCCGGATCGAGACCCTGTTTGAGGCGCTGTGGACCGGGTATGACCCGGCCGCCCCCGCCAACTGACTGGATGCACCCGCCGGCGCCTGGGGGCGCCCGCGGAAAAAGCCCGCTGCTTCCCGCACGGGGTTCCGTGCTGGGGGAGGCAGCGGGCTTTTCTGGTGTGTGAAAGGTCAGGGAAGGGAAGATGCGCCCGGGGAGCCGTCAGTTCCCCGGATCATGCCGGGATCAGCGGCAGTTCTTGCTGCTGGTCTTGGTGCTCTTGGTGTTCTGAGCGCCCTCGTCGTCAGCGCCCTTGGTGTACTGGTTGGGGTGCTTGTGCTCGTTGGTGGAGCTGGTGGTCCGGCAGTTCTTGCTGCTGGACTGGGTGCCAGACTGATTCTTCACATAATTGCTGCGATTTTCCATGATTTGATTGCTCCTTTCGGATTGTGGTCAGGTTGTGGTCGCCTATTCTGCGGGGGCGGTTGTCCCCGCTGGTCATAGTTTGGCCGGCTGGGCCGGCTTTATGCACTGTCACAAGGAGGGAATCCTGTGCCCACCGAATATTTTGAAGCGCGGGAGCGGGCGCTGCTGGGCTCCCGCTACGAAAAACTGTACACTGCCCCTGCCGATCAGGCGGCCCGGGGGGTCACCGTCTCGCCCCTGCGGATGAGCCCCGAAACCTTTGCCCGGGAAGTGGACTTCGCCGTGGCCCCCTCGCCCTTCTGCCGGGCGGGCTTCCTGGTGGAGGACCCCGGCTTCAAGCCGGGACGGCATCCCTGGCACCATGCGGGGGTGTTCTATTCCCAGGAACCCTCTGCCTCCTCGGCGGCCCCCCTGCTGGGGGTGGAGCCCGGGATGCGGGTGCTGGACCTGTGCGCCGCACCGGGGGGCAAGACCAGCCAGCTGGCCGCCGCCCTGGCGGGGGAGGGGCTGCTGGTGGCCAACGAATATGTGGCCGCCCGGGCCGAGATCCTGAAAAGCAACCTGGAACGGATGGGGGTGGCCAACGGGGTGGTCCTGAACGAGAGCCCCGAGCGGATTGCCCAGGCCCTGCCTGAGTTCTTCGACCGGATCCTGGTGGACGCCCCCTGCTCGGGGGAGGGGATGTTCCGCAAGGAACCCGCCGCCCTGGCCCAGCACTCGGCGGCCCTGGTGGCCCAGTGCGCGGCCCTGGGGTCCTCCATCCTGGACAGCGCCGCCGCGGCCCTGGCCCCCGGCGGGGAAATCGTCTATTCCACCTGCACCTTTGCCCCTGAAGAGGACGAGGGCCAGGTGGCATCCTTCCTGGCACGCCACCCGGAGTTTGCCCTGGCCGACGTGATGGAGCGGGCTTTTGCACCCTTTGGCAGCCCCGGTGAGGAAAACCGCACCGGGGGCCTGCCCCTGGATGTGAGCCTGGTGCGGCGGATCTGGCCCTGCCAGGGGGGCGAAGGCCACTTCATGGCCCGGCTGGTCAAGGCGGGGAACGCCGACACTTCCGGCCGCCCGGCCGAAGAAGCGGCCTGGCTGGCCCGACTGGCCAAGGCCCAGGACAAGCGCCCCGCCGCCCCCAAAGGCAAGGGCAAAGGCGCCGGCCGGGGCAAGCCCGAGGCTGCTTCCAGCGCCCAGATCCTGGCGGCCTGGCGGGACTTCGCCGCAGACTGCTTCCCGGCCCTGACGGAAAAGCCCGCCGCCGTGCTGGGGGAATCGGTGCTGCTGGTGCCCCCCTGCCCACCCCTGGGGCTGCACATTCTGCGGTCGGGGGTGCTGGCCGGTACCTTCCAGAAGGGACGGTTTGTGCCGGCCCATCACCTGTTCACCGCCTACGGGGCCCGGTGCACCAACATGGAACCTCTGACCCGGGAAGACCCCCGGTGCAAAGCCTACCTGATGGGCCAGGAGATCGAGGCGGCAGCCGCCGGCAATGGCTGGTGCTGCGTCACGGTGGACGGCTGCCCCCTGGGGGGCGGCAAGGTCTCGGGGGGCCGGGTGAAAAACCACTATCCCAAAGCCCTGCGGCTGCTGGGATAAACCCGCGCACAAACTGCCGCTTGAAGAAGACGCTGGTTTGTGCTAAAATTGAAAAGAAAGTCTGATGAAAGACAGATTCAGGACTTCACCAGAGGGAAAGAACGCCGCACCGGGGGATTCCCGGCCGAGAGGCGGCATGTGAAACATACAACGAGGAGGCTCATCCCATGTCAGGACACAGCAAATGGAACAACATCAAGCGCAAGAAGGAAAAGACCGACGGCGCCCGCGCCAAGGTTTTCACCAAGATCGGCCGCGAGATCAGCGTGGCTGTCCGCAACGGCGGCCCCAACCCCGCTTCGAACAGCAAGCTGGCCGACCTGATCAGCAAGGCCAAGCGGATGAGCGTTCCCAACGATAACATCCAGCGTATCATCAAGAAGGCTGAGGGCGGCGACAAGACCGAGTACGAGGCCATCAACTACGAGGGCTACGGCCCCGGCGGCGTGGCTGTCATGGTGGAGACCCTGACCGACAACCGCAACCGCACCGCTGCCGACCTGCGCCACTACTTTGATAAGAACGGCGGCAATCTGGGCACACTGGGCTGTGTGGGCTTCCTGTTCACCCAGAAGGGCGTCATCGACATCTCCCTGGAGGACAAGGACGCCGACGAGGCCATGATGGATGCCCTGGATGCCGGCGCCGAGGACTTCGATGCAGGGGAGGACGCCGCCGAGATCACCACCGATCCTGACAACTTCTCCGCCGTCTGCAACGCACTGGAAGCCAAGGGCTACGAGTTCATCTCCGCTGACCTGGCCATGGTGCCCATGACCACCACCCGGCTGACCGATCCCGATCAGCTCAAGCAGATGGGCAAGCTGCTGGAGTCTCTGGAGGACGACGACGACGTCCAGAACGTCTGGCACAGCCTGGAGAACGAAGAGGATCTGCCGGAATAAAATCCGCATACCAGCCGGGCCGCAGCTTTGGCCCGGCTTTTTTGATACGCAAGCCGCCGGAGAGGGGGAGCGCAGATGGCAGAACAGACCATCCTATGCCCGTATTGCAGGGCAGAACTGAACGAGGGGGCCCAGAGCTGTCCCCATTGCAAGCGCAGCTTTGCAGGGCGGAACCCGTCGGGTTCCCTGCCGGTGGGCACCCTGCTGGCGGGCCGGTATACCATCGGCGAGATGATCAGCATCGACGGCGAGGGCATCCTCTACCGGGGTGTGGAGAACAAGGGCCGGTTCCGGGTGACCATCAAGGAATACCTGCCCATCACCCTGTCGGCCGAGCGGGGCAGCGACTGCCAGCTGCGGCCCAAGCCGGGCAGCGAGGTGCTGCTGAAAACCACCCGGATGGACTTTGCCGACCTCTACCGGTCCATCCAGCGGATCACCCCCGCCACCGGCCTGGAGGCGGTGCTGGACGTGGTGGAGGCCAACAACACCGTCTATGCGGTGCTGGAGAACCCCGGCGGCATCCCCCTGGACCGGTGGATGGACAAGCAGAACCGGACCATCTCCCCCGAGGAGGCCTGCCGGATGCTCCAGCCGGTGTTCAACGGGGTGGCGGCCATGCACCAGGTGGGCCTGGTCCACCGGGGCATCTGCCCTGAGAATATCCGGGTGCTGGACAATGGCCGGGCCCGGCTCACCGGCTATGCCACCATCGGCCTGCGGACCGCCGGCAGCGGCCTCCACGGCCAGCTGTACGAGGGCTATTCTGCACCGGAGCAGTATTCCGCTGTGGAATTTGAGGGCCGCTACACCGACGTCTACAGCCTGTCGGCGGTGTTTTACCGGATGGTCTGCGGCCAGAGCCCGGTGCCGGCGGCCCAGCGGATGGTGACCGATTCCAACCCCAAGGCCCGGGTGGTAAACCCGTCGGTGCCGGCCTATGTGTCCGACGCCCTGGCCCTGGGGCTGCAGCTGGACCCGGTGCGCCGGATCCAGACGGTGCCCCAGCTGAGCCGGGCCCTGTCCTCTCCCACCGCCGCCGAGGAGGAGGCCCGCACCGCCTACGCGGCGGGCCGCCGGAAGGCCCGGGAGAAAAAGGGAAAACCCTCCCTCAGCCTGACCGCCATCCTCACCAGCATCCTGATTCTGCTGGCGGTGCTGACTTTGCTCACCTTGTGGAGCCTGCTGGGCCAGAAGCAGCCCGAGCAGCCCCCCGCCGCCTCTTCCGAGGCCTCCAGCGCCCCCAGCGCGGTGACGGTGAACTATGTCCCCAACTTTGTGGGGATGAGCTACTCCCAGATCCAGAACAACCGGGAATACACCGGCATCTATCTGTTCTATGTCACCGAGGAGTACAGCGACAGCTCCCCGGCGGGCACCGTCCTGACCCAGGACCCCGCCCCCGGCACCGCCATCACCGAGGGGGAGAACTCCACCATCCGGCTGGTGATCAGCAAAGGCCCCCAGATGGTGGAGATGCCCAACACCATCGGCTTCACCCAGGAGGGGGCCATCCGGGAGCTGGAGAGCCGGGGCCTGGTGCCCAGCTGCTTTATGGTGGTGAATGACGGCTCCTACGCCTCGGGCTGTGTGGTGTCCTGCAGCGTGGAGCCCGGCACCATGGTGGAGGCGGGCAGCACCATTGTGGTGTATATCGCGGCGGACCGGGATGTCCAGATCACCACCACCCCCGACACCGCCCCCGCCCCGGACACCGGCAGTTCGGCGCCCTCGGACGAAATCGACACCAGCGGCGTGGACACCGATTGAACCCAAAACAAAAGGTCCGGACCCTCCCAGTGAACTGCACCCCATTTGTTAGACAGTATGGTATACTGAAAACAAATGGGGTGTTTTATTGTGCCAAAAGGGAAGCCAAACAAGAGATATACACCGGA
>CAJFNF010000032.1 GCA_904394215.1 uncultured Faecalibacterium sp. | reverse complement strand
AGTATTCGATATTGTTCAATTTTCAAGGTCCTGCGAGCCGCTGTCTTTCGACCGGCGACCTGTTTATTTTATCACGTCCGGTCCGGTTTGTCAAGCACTTTTTTCATCTTTTTTCAAGTGATTTTGAAGTGCTTTCATTGTTCCGGGCCTTTGCGGAAGTCCGTTCCGCAGGGCGCCTGAGTATAATACTACAAAGTCGGACTTATGTCAACCATTTTTCTGAACTTTTTTGGGAGAAAATGCAATCTTTTTCATTTTCAACGTATCTTCGTTGCGGTGCAAAGAAAAAACCAGGGCAAAGCCCTGGTTTTGACTGCACTGATCTCTTTAGAAGTAGCTGCGGACCTGGAATTTATCCCCGCTGTCCTTCTTTTCCTCCACCACAATGTGTTCGTGGTTGAAATCAAAGTGGACCGACTGGCACAAATCTGTGTTCCGGGTCATCCGCAGCAGCTCATCCACCCGCTTCTTTTCATCCGGCATATAGAACAGGTAGCTGACCCCTTCCTTTTTGGCACGGCCGGTCCGGCCGATCCGGTGGGTATAATGTTCATTGTCAGACGGGACATCATAGTTGATTACAGCGTCCACATCCGACACATCAATGCCCCGGGCCGCCACGTCGGTGGCCACCAGCACCGACACCTTGCCCTCCCGGAAGCTCTGCATAATCCGATTCCGGTCCTTTTGGGACAGATCCCCGTGGAGGCAGTCCACAGAGAAGCCCAGACGGGCCAGCTGATTGGCCAGGGTTGCAGTGGCAAACTTGGTGTCGCAGAACACCATCACCCGCTTGTAGCCCTCTCCAATGATGAGCTGGGCCAGGTCTGACAGCTTGTTGCGGCCCGAAGTCTCCAGCTTGTACTGGGTGATCTTGGGCTGGCTCTCCTCTTTGGGCTGGACCGTCACTTCCTCTGCATCCCGTTGGTACAGCCAGCCGATGTCCATCACTTCCCGGCTGATGGTGGCTGAGAACATGGACAGGGACTTCCGGTTCTTCATCAGGTCGATGATGTGCCGCACATCCTTATAGAAGCCCATATTCAGCATCTCATCGGCCTCATCCAGAATGATTTGGGTCACATGGCTCAGGTCGATGTTCCGGTGCTTGTAATGGTCCATCAGACGGCCTGGTGTGGCCACCACAATCTGGCATCCCTCCGCCAGGCGGCGGGCCTGCTTGTCCATGTTTGCGCCGCCATAGACGCAGGCCACCTTCACTTCGGGCATGAAATAGGTCAGGTCCTCCATATCCCCTGCAATCTGCTGGGCCAGCTCCCGGGTGGGGGCCAGGATCACAGCCTGGGGGACCTTCTGGCCGGGGTCGATCTGTTCCGCCACCGGAATCCCGAAGGCACAGGTCTTGCCGGTACCGGTGGGGGCCTTGGCAATCACGTCCCGCCCGTCCATCATCAGGGGAATCACCTTCTCCTGGATTTCGGTCATCTCGTCAAAGCCCATCCGCTCCACCGCCTGGTGGATGGCCTGGCTGCACTGTAGTTCACTGTAATGCATGATTTTCTCCGTCCTTCCGGGTCTGCGCGGTTTCCGACTCTTTTATCAGTATAACACGGCACAGGGCTTCTGAAAAGACTTCTGCCCCATCTCCGGGCACAGAAAAAGGCCGGACGCCTGTCTGCGTCCGGCCTCGGGATGATGAACTTGTTACGCCGTCTCTTCCAGAGCCTTATTCTCGGCGGCTGCGGCTGCACGGGCAGCCTCCAGCTTCTGCTTGAAGCGGCCGCTTGCCTTGAAACCAGGAATCGAGGTGGACTCCAGGCGGCTGGACACCTTGGTCTTGGGATTGGTGTAAGCCTTGGGCTTGCGGGGGCGCATCTCGAACCGGCCAAACCCGGCGATGGTCACCTTCTCGTCCGCGCGCAGGCACTCAGCGATCTGGTCAAACATAGCGTCCATCGTCATTTCGACCTGGCTCTCGGGGAAGCCGGTCTTGCGGGCAACGGTCTCGATCATCTGGGAACGGGTCATGTATCAATATCCTCCTGGAACAACTTGTTATATCCAGAGTTTTCCACTGCGTTGATTTCGGCAGGAAACTCATAAAAGTAACGTATTTTTGTAAAAATTCGACGTAGAGTATAGCAAACCGGCTTCTTTAAATCGATACTCTGCGCACGAAACAGACCTTCCTGCACACGAAGGCTTATTTTTCCTTATACAGCGTCGCAATATCTACCAGCGGCACGTTTTTCAGGCTGTGATCACTGCGCAGGCAGTTGACCAGAGCGTTGGCGGTATCCACTGCAGTGATGCAGGGAATGCTCAGTTCCACCGCCTTGCGGCGCAGGCGGACCGAGTCACGCCGGGGGTCGCGGCCCTTGGCGCTGGTGGAGAAGACATAGTCCACCAGACCGCTCTGCAGCAGGTCCACGATGTTGGGCGATTCGCCCGAGATATTCCGCACCTCGTTGCAGGGCACCATGTGCTTGTTCAGCCAGGCACAGGTACCGGAGGTGCCGTACAGTTTGTAGCCCATGCTCTTGAGCTTCCAGGCAATGTCCACGAATTCCGGCTTGTCGCTGTCCTTCACCGTGAAGATGCAGCAGCTGGCAGGGCCGGGGGTCTTGAAGGTGTAGCCTGCACCGATCAGGCCCTTCAGCAGGGCGTCGTGGAAGTTGGGGGCAATGCCCAGCACTTCGCCGGTGGACTTCATCTCAGGGCCAAACTGGGTGTCCACGCCGTGGAGCTTCTCAAAGCTGAACACAGGCACCTTGACGGCCACATAGGGTGCGTTGGGGTGCAGGCCGGTGCCGTAGCCCATATCGGCCAGCTTTTCGCCCAGGCAGCAGCGGACCGCCAGGTCCACCATGGGCACGCCGGTCACCTTGGAGATATAAGGAACGGTACGGGAAGACCGGGGGTTCACCTCGATGACGTAGACCTTGCCGTCCGACACAGCGTACTGGACGTTGACCAGGCCCACCACCTTCAGCTCGCGGGCAAAGCGGCCGGTGTAGTCCACCATGGTGTCGATGACGCTCTGGGACAGATGCTGGGCCGGGTAGACGCAGATGGAGTCGCCCGAGTGGACGCCGGTCCGCTCGATCTGCTCCATGATGCCGGGGATCAGGAAGTCGGTGCCATCGCAGATGGCGTCCACTTCGCACTCAGTGCCCTGGATATACTTATCCAGCAGCACAGGGTGATCCATGTCCACGTGCTCGGTGATGACGCCCATATACTCGATGACGTCGGCCTTGGTGTAGGCCACGATCATGTTCTGGCCGCCCAGGACGTAGGAGGGGCGCATCAGGACAGGCAGGCCGATCTCCTCGGCAGCTGCCAGGGCCTCCTCCAGGGTAAAGACGGTGCGGCCGGGGGCGCGGGGAATCTTGCACCGCTCCAGCAGCTCATCAAAGCGCTCGCGGTCCTCGGCCTCGTCGATGGCGTCGGCAGGGGTGCCCAGGATGGGCAGGCCCACTTCGTCCATGTGCTTGGCCAGCTTGATGGCGGTCTGGCCGCCGAACTGGACCACGCAGCCGTCCGGCTTCTCGGTGGCGATGATGTTGTCCACGCTCTCGGGGTTCAGGGGGTCGAAGTACAGGCGGTCGCCGGTATCAAAGTCGGTGGACACCGTCTCGGGGTTGTTGTTGACCAGGATGGCCTCACAGCCGTGCTTTTTCAGGGTCCAGACGCAGTGCACCGAGCAGTAGTCGAACTCGATGCCCTGGCCGATGCGGATGGGGCCGGAACCAAAGACCAGAATCCGCTTCTTGTGGGGCTTGCCGGTCTCTTTTTCCGCGATGAACTCGGCGGCTTCGTTGTCGCCGTCGTAGGTGGAGTAGAAGTAGGGGGTGTTGGCCGAGAACTCGGCAGCACAGGTATCCACCATCTTGAAGCCGGCCCGGTAGTTTTCGATGGGCAGCTTGTCCACCTTGGCCAGGCGGCGGATGGTCTTGTCCTGGAAGCCGTACTTCTTGGCTTCCTTATACTGCTCCAGGCTCAGGACGCCGTTGCAGCGGGCCAGGCCGTTTTCCAGATTGGCCAAGTGCTGCATCTTGTCCAGGAACCACCAGTCGATCTTGGTAATATTGTAGATGGTCTGGTGATCGATGCCACGCTTCAGGGCCTCGTAGACGCAGAACACCCGCTCGGAATCCTGCACATGCAGGTGGGCGATGACCTCCTGGTCGTCCATCTCCACAAAGGGCTTGTGGGTCAGGGTGTCCATGCCCAGCTCGATGGAGGAGACAGCCTTCATCATGGCGGCCTCAAAGCTGTTGCCGATGGACATGACTTCGCCGGTGGCCATCATCTGGGTGCCCAGGGACTTGTCCGCATAGACGAACTTGTCGAAGGGCCACTTCGGGTACTTGACCACGATGTAGTCCAGGGCAGGCTCAAAGCAGGCGCAGGTCTTGCCGGTGACGTCGTTGGTGATCTCGTCCAGGGTGTAGCCGATGGCGATCTTGGTGGCCACTTTGGCGATGGGATAGCCGGTGGCCTTGGAGGCCAGGGCCGACGAACGGGACACGCGGGGGTTGACTTCGATGACCGCGTAGTCAAAGCTGTCCGGCTTGAGGGCAAACTGGCAGTTGCAGCCGCCCTCGATGCCCAGCTCGGTGATGATATCCAGGGCAGCGGTGCGGAGCATCTGGTACTCGTGGTCGCTCAGGGTCTGGGAGGGGGCCACGACCACCGAGTCGCCGGTGTGGATGCCCACGGGGTCCAGGTTCTCCATGTTGCAGACGGTGATGACGTTGCCCTTGTGGTCCCGCATCACTTCGTACTCGATTTCCTTCCAGCCGGCGATGCACTTTTCCACCAGAATCTGATGGATGGGGGAAAGACGCAGGCCGTTGGTGCCGATCTCAATCAGCTTGGCCTTGTCCTCGCAGATGCCGCCGCCGGTGCCGCCCATGGTGAAGGCGGGGCGGACGATGACGGGGTAGCCGATCCGGTCGGCGCAGGCCAGGGCATCGGCCAGGTTCTCCACCACTTCCGAGGGGATGATGGGCTGGTGCAGCTTCTCCATCGTCTCCTTGAACAGCTCACGCTTGCAGGCCAGCAGCCGGATGCCGGTGCGGTCCAGATAGCCGCTGCGGGCCAGCTCCATGGACAGGTTCAGGCCCATCTGGCCGCCCAGGTTGGGCAGGACCGAGTCAGGCTTCTCGATGTCCAGAATCCGCTCTACGACCTCCAGGGTCATGGGCTCGATGTAAACGTGGTCGGCCACGTCGGGGTCGGTCATGATGGTGGCAGGGTTGGAGTTCAGCAGAACCGTCTCGATGCCCTCCGATTTCAGGGCGCGGCAGGCCTGGGTGCCCGAGTAGTCAAACTCGGCGGCCTGGCCGATGATGATGGGGCCGGAGCCAATAACCAGCACCTTTTTGATTGTAGGGTCCTTGGGCATATCAGCGAGCCTCCTTTGCGTTCTTTACATTGGTCAGGAAACGGTCGAAGAGGAATTCTGTATCCTTGGGGCCGCCGTTTGCCTCGGGGTGGAACTGGACCGTGAAGCAGTTCCACTTCTTGTACTGGATGCCTTCGCAGGTGCCGTCGTTGGCGTTGACCTGGGCCACTGCGCCCATCTCGGGGGGCAGCTGGTCCCCCACCACCGCATAGCCGTGGTTCTGGCTGGTGATGAAGGTGCGGCCGCTGGCAAAGTCGGTCACGGGCTGGTTGGCGCCCCGGTGGCCGTACTTCAGCTTGGTGGTCTTGGCGCCTGCTGCCAGGGCCGACAGCTGGTGGCCCAGGCAGATGCCGAAGGTGGGAATGTTCAGCTCAAAAATCTTGCGCAGGTTTTCAATGGCCTCCACCGGCTCGGCGGGGTCGCCGGGGCCGTTGGACAGCATGATGCCGTCGGGGTTCTGGGCTGCCACCTGCTCCGCGGTGGAGAAGGCGGGCATCACCGTGACCTTGCAGCCCCGGCGCACCAGGCAGCGGACAATGTTCCGCTTGCAGCCGTAGTCCATCAGCACAATATGGGGCGAGCCGGCGGGATTGTGGACCTGGGGCTCGGAGCAGGTGACGCTCTTGACGGCGTCGGTGACGGCATAGGCCTTCACCTGGGCCAGCAGGGCTTCGGTCTGCTCTTTGTTGGCAGGGTCGGTGGGATCAAAGGTGGTGAGGATGGCGCCGTTCATGACGCCGCTCTCCCGGATCACACGGGTCAGGTGCCGGGTGTCGATCCCCTCGATGCCGATGATGTTGTTTTTCTTCAGGAAGCTGTCCAGGGTCTCTTCCGAGCGCCAGTTGGACGGGGTCTTGCAGGCCTCGCGGACAATGTAGCCCCGGGCCCAGACTTTGCCCGACTCCATGTCCCAGTGATTCATGCCGTAGTTGCCGATCAGGGGGTAGGTCTGGGTGATGATCTGGCCATAGTAGCTGGGGTCGGTGAGGGTCTCTTCAAAGCCCACCATGCCGGTGGCAAAGACCACCTCGCCCACCGTGACGCCCTCGGCGCCCACCGACTGGCCCGCAAAAACCATTCCGTTTGCCAAAAGAAGATATGCGTTCATTGCGTTCCCTCGTTCTATCTCGTTGCAGACTTACAGGGTCTGCTTGGCCTGCTGGTTCATCTTGCGGCTGCCCAGGTGCACCAGGGGCAGCTTGCCCTCCTTGCACAGGGGGCACTCATCGGGGGCATAGTTGGGCAGATCCAGCTTCAGGGCGCAGGCCAGGATGGGAATGGGCGACGGAGCCTCGGGCTTGGTGCGGTCCACCACACAGGTGATGCCCAGGCAGATGCCGCCGGCCTCTTCGATGGCCCGCTTGGTTTCCAGGGAGGAGATACCGGTGGTGACCACGTCCTCGGCGATGATGCACTTCTCACCCGGATGGATCGCAAACCGCTTCAGGGTCATGACGTTGTCCACCCGCTCGGTGAAGATGGCCCGCAGGCCGGTCTGGCGGGCCAGCTCATAGGCATAGACAATGCCGCCCATGGCAGGTCCCACGATGACGTCGGCGCCCAGCTCCTTGATCTTGGCAGCCACAGGTGCCATCACCTCGGCGCAGCGGTCAGGGTACTGCTGCAGGTAGGCCATCTGGCAGTAGGCGCTGGAATGGCGGCCGGAGGACAGCAGGAAATGACCCTCCAGGAACGCGTCGCAGCTCTTCAAAATCTCAATCGCTTCACTCATTGTTTTTACTCCCTTCCACTTTCCACAGTATCTGTCTCACGGTATTGTATCACGCAAGATCTGAAAATGCAAATTTATTCCATATATTCTTAAATAAATGTATATATGTCAATTTTTGAGTATATTTACCGGGCACAGCCCCGGATTTCATCCAGGCTGGCCACGCCATGGGCGTCCATCCATGCGGCCATCTCGTCGGCGATGGTCTCCATGGCTTTGGGGTTTGCAAAGTTGGCCGCGCCCACCTGAACGGCGGCCGCGCCGGCCATGATGAACTCCAGGGCATCCCGGCCGGTGGCAATGCCGCCCAGACCCACCACAGGGATCTGCACGGCCCCCACCGCCTGCCATACCATCCGCAGGGCGATGGGCCGCACCGCCGGGCCCGACAGGCCGGCGAAGATGTTGTTGAACACCGGGCGGCGCTTTTCCAGGTCAATGGCGCAGGCCTGGAATGTATTGGTCAGGCTGATGGCGTCGGCGCCGGCGGCTTCCACCGCCTTGCACATCTCGGGGATGTTCTCGGCCTGGGGGCTCAGCTTGACCATCAGGGGCTTTTTGCAGACGTCCCGGACCATCCGGGTCACCGCGCCGGCAGCCTCGGCTTTGACGCCGTAGGCCATGCCGCCCTCCTTGACGTTGGGGCAGCTGATGTTCAGCTCGATGATATCCACCGCGCTGTCATTCAGCAGGGCTGCGCCCTCTACATATTCTTCCTCGCTGTGGCCGCCCAGATTCGCGATCACCACCGTGCCGTACTGCTTTTTCAGGGTCAGCATCTCGGGCAGCTCCACATCGATGAAGTGCTGCACGCCGGGGTTCTGGAGGCCGATGCTGTTGATCAGCCCCGAAGGGGTCTCCCACAGCCGTTCGCCCTTGTTGCCGAACTGGCCGTGGAGGGTCAGTCCCTTGCCCGAAATGCCGCCGATCTTGCTGAAATCAGCCAGATCCTCATACTCGACCCCGTAGCCCACCGTACCGGATGCACCGATGATGGGGCTGTTCATCTGGAAGCCGAGAAGGTTTGTGGTCAGTTCTGCCATCCAAACACCTCCGATCCTGCAAAGACAGGGCCGTCCTTGCAGACGCTCCGGGCGCCCGAGGCGGTCTCAATGGTACAGCCCAGGCAGGCGCCGATGCCGCAGGCCATCTTCTTTTCCAGGCTCACCAGGCAGGGAGTGCCCTTTTCGGCGCACAGGCGGGCCGCATTTTTCATCATGGGGGTGGGGCCGCAGATCAGCACCACGTCGTAGTCCGCCGGGTCATACAGCTGGGTCACAAAGCCATGGAAGCCGAACCGGCCGCTGTCGGTGGAAATCTTGACGATGCCGGCCAGGGACCGGTACTGCTCCATGCAGTAGGGCTCGTCCCGGAAGCCGAAGAACACATCCGGGGTCCGGCCGCAGGCCACCAGTTCCCGGGCCAGCTGGTACATGGGGGCGGTGCCGATGCCGCCGCCCACCAGGGCGATCTTCTGGTACTGGGCCGCGATGGCGGGCACGTCAAAGCCGTTGCCCATGGGACCGGTGAGCTGCAGTACATCCCCCTCGGCCAGGGCGGCCAGCTTTTCAGTGCCCTTGCCCACGATCTGGTACAGGAAGGAGACGGTCAGGGTCTCAGGCTCCCACTTGTGGACGCTGATGGGCCGGGAGAGGAAGGGTGCCTCCCCTGCCCCCCAGCCCCGCAGGGTGAAGAACTGCCCCGCGTGAGGGGCATGGGCAGGGTCGGGCCAGAGGACCCGCAGCAGCCGGATGTCGGACGCTACCACGCTCTGGCCCAGGACGGTGGCCTCACAGCAGGCTGCATGCATGGGCGATGGCCTCCTTCATGTTGACGCATTCGTTGTAGGCGGCCTCATCGAAGGCCACGCCGGGCTGCTTCTTGTAGGCCAGCAGGATACCGCGGCTGGAGTTGACGGTGCCGCCGTTGCCCTGGTTCAGGTACTGGGCGATGTCCTCGGCCTTGCCGCCCTGGGCGCCATAGCCGGGGATCAGGAAGAAGCTGTCCTTGTACCGGGCGCGGATCTCGGAGGCCTCCTCGATGTGGGTGCCGCCGATGACCAGGCCGATGGAGGAGTAGCCGTGCTCGCCCATGTAGTCCTTGCCCAGCTGGTTCAGCTTGTCGCCCACCAGGTCATAGACGTGGCGGCCGTCGGCCAGCTTCTCATACTCGAAGTCCTTGGCGCCGCCGTTGGAAGTGCGGCAGAGGACGAACATACCCTTGCCGGCCTTTTCGGCGTAGGGCAGGTAGGGGCTGATGGAATCCAGGCCCATATAGGGGGCCAGGGTCACAAAGTCGGCCTCGAAGTCGCCGGTGAAGTGGCCCATGGCGTACATCTCGGCGGTCTTGGCGATGTCGCCCCGCTTGATGTCGGCGATCACAGGGATGCCGGCCTCCCGGACAGCCCGGAGGGTCTCGGCATAGGCCCGCAGGCCGTCCAGGCCCAGGGCCTCATAGTAGGCGATCTGGACCTTGTAGCAGCCGGCCACTGCCTTGGTGGCAGCGATCAGCGCCTTGTTGAACCGGACGATGTTCTCGCCTTTGCTCAGGGTGGTATCTACAAAATCTGCGGGCAGGTAGGAAAAATCGGTGTCCAGGCCCACGCACACAGGGCCACGGGCCTCCACTGCCTCGTACAGCTTATCCATGTTGGTCATCATAGCATTCCTTCCCTTTCCTTACTCAGCCTGATAGGTGATCTGACCGCCCTTGATGGTGGTGCAGATTTTTCCGTAGAGCTCGGCCCCGTCGTAGGGGCTGTTCTTGGATTTGGAGTGGAGCTTTTCCCGGTCCACGGTGTAGGGGTTGTTCAGATCCACCAGCACCAGGTCGGCGTCATAGCCGGGCTCCAGCCGGCCCTTGTTCAGCCCCAGGATCTGGGCCGGGCGGCTGCTCATCAGCTCGCTCAGCAGCTCCAGCGGCAGGCTCTCGCCCCGGCACAGCTTGGTGTAGCAGACCCCAAAGGCGGTCTCGCTGCCCACCATGCCGGCGGCACCCTTGGCCTTGTCCTCCTCCGAGTGGGGGGCGTGGTCGGTAGCAATGGCGTCCACCACCCCTTCCTGGATGGCCTCCACCAGGGCCGCCACATCGTCGGCGGTGCGGATGGGGGGATTCACCCGGTACTGGCACACGTCATCGGTGAACCACAGATGGTGGGGGGTCACCTCGCAGGTGACGGGCGCACCCCGGAGCTTGGCAATCCGGATGGCCTCGATGGCCCCCCGGGTGGACACATGGCACATGTGGAGCCGGGTCTGGTAGTACTCGCTGAGCCAGCAGTTCCGCAGGGTCTCCACATCCTCGGCCAGCCGGTAATCCCAGGGGCTGATCTCCATGTCCTCGGCGTGGCTCATGATGGTGATGCCCTTCTGGTGGCAGATGGCGAAGGCCTTGGCCATGACGCTGGCGCTCTGGACGCCGTGGCCGTCCTCGGTGACAAAGCGCACCGATGCGGGCAGGGTCTTCAGGTGGTCCAGGGTCTTGCCGTCAAAGTTCTGGGTGATGGACACCGTCTGGTTGGCGTCGCACAGGCCTACCTTCTTGGCCTCGTCCTCCACCATGGCCGCCTGGGCTGCCGAAGAGCAGACCGGCTTGGTGTTGGGCATCAGATTGACAAAGGTGTAGCCGCCGGCGGCTGCCGCACGGCTGCCGGTGGTGATGTCCTCCTTGTACTCAAAGCCAGGGGTCCGCCAGTGGACGTGCAGGTCCACAAAGGCGGGCAGCACCGTGAGGCCTTTGGCATCCACCACAGCCTCCTCCGGGCCGGCCAGGGCCGCCAGGCCACGGCCTACCGCCTGGATTTTTCCATCGCGGAGGTACAGTTCCAATTCTTCTCCATGGACGTCCACTGCATGTTGTATCAGCATGACCGCTTCCTCCTTTTTGAAGCCGCACCGGGCCAGGCCCGGGCAAAAAAAAACTTTTCCCAAACGGGAAAAGTTCAAATTTTGAAAACAGAGAACAAACCGGCTGCGAAGAAACCGGCTGCAAAGCACATCTTCAGCTTTTTGGCGCCGCAGACGCACGACATGTGATCGTTCCCCTTCCTGCAATTCTTTTCCGCTATTTTATCATAGAAACGCAAAAAGTGTCAATAAGATAAGCGATTTTTGTTTGTGAGAAGTCATTGCGCTGCGCCGGACAATTTTTAGTAAAGCTTACAAAATTTGTACCCGGATGGAGAAATGTACCCTGCTGCGGCCAAAAAAGGCCATCAGAGCCCTTTGTGCGCTGTACTTTGCAGGCGGGCTGTGATACAATAAAATTGCTTTATTTGTATAGGTTGCTTTCCGATAAAAGGAGGTCTTTCCCATGGGTCTGCTCGATGACGCCCGCAACATCCAGCGCAAGGACCCGGCTGCACGCAGCGTGCTCGAAGTCATCCTGCTGTACCCGGGCTTTCATATTCTGGTCAACCACAAAATCGCCCACTGGCTGTACCAGCACAAACACTTTTTCCTGGCCCGGTGGATCAGCCAGCGGGGCCGCCACAAGACCGGCATCGAGATCCACCCCGGGGCGGTGATCGGCAAAAACCTGTTCATCGACCACGGCATGGGGATCGTCTTTGGCGAGACCACCGAAATCGGCGACAACTGCACCATCTACCACGGGGTGACCCTGGGCGGCACCGGCAAGGACACCGGCAAGCGCCACCCCACCCTGGGGAACAACGTGCTGATCGGCGCCGGGGCCAAGGTGCTGGGCCCGGTGTACATCGGGGACAACGCCCGGGTGGGCGCCGGCAGCGTGGTGCTGCACAATCTGCCCGCCAACTGCACCGCGGTGGGCGTGCCGGCGGAAGTGGTGCGGATCAACAACAAGTCGGTGAACCCCGCCGACGACCTGGACCAGCAGGACCTGCCCGATGTGGTGTACCAGCGGCTCACCGCCCTGGACCAGCGGATCAGCCATCTGGAAAAGGCCGCCCAGGGGGACGTTCCACCTACTCGCCAGCAGGTGGAGGCCCGGGCCAACCCTAATCTGACCCCCAAACCGTAAGCCCCAAAACCCAAAAAGGGCGAAGCCGCCTGCTCCGCCCCGCCGCCCGCCGGGCGGCTGCATAGACATATATTAATACAAAACAACGGCGCCTGCCCCAGGGTTTCCCCCCAGGGCAGGCGCTTTTTAGGTTTTACTTCGCTTTTAGATCAGCGTGACTATTAATCTGCAAGATCGCCTTTCATAGCCCACATAGTGCATTGTCGGTTTTCCAATCGACATCCATGCAGACAGTACCCTTTTCAAAAGAATAAAACGTACTATTTTATTCGTACAGGGGGAACTGCTTGGTCAGGGCCAGCACACGGGCTGCAATGTCGTCCTTCTTCTCGTCGAAGTTCCAGATGCAGTCAGCGATGCAGTCGGCGATGATCTTCATCTCGGCAGGGCCCATGCCGCGGGTGGTGACAGCCGGGGTGCCCAGACGGACGCCGGAGGTCACGAAGGGGCTGCGGGTCTCGCCGGGGACGGTGTTCTTGTTGGCGGTGATGTGGACTGCGTCCAGACGGGCTTCCAGCTCCTTACCGGTGCACTCTTCCTTCCGCAGATCCACCAACATCAGGTGGTTATCGGTGCCGCCCGACACCAGCTGGACGCCACGGGCCTGGAGCTGGGCTGCCATGGCCTGGGCATTCTCCACGATCTTGCGGGCGTACTCCTTGAATTCAGGCTTCAGGGCCTCGCCGAAGCAGACGGCCTTGCCGGCGATGACGTGCTCCAGCGGGCCGCCCTGGGTGCCGGGGAAGACGGCGGAATTGATCCGCTTGGCCAGGACCGGGTTGTTGGTGAGGATCAGGCCGCCGCGGGGACCCCGGAGGGTCTTGTGGGTGGTGGTGGTCACCACGTCGGCGTAGGGCACCGGGCTCTGGTGGACCCCGCCGGCCACCAGGCCGGCGATGTGGGCCATATCCACCATCAGGTAAGCGCCGTAGCCGTGGGCAATCTCAGCCAGCCGCTCAAAGTCGATGGCACGGGGATAAGCCGAAGCGCCGGCCACCACCATCTTGGGGCGGGTCTTCTTGACGGCCTTTTCCAGCTCGTTGTAGTCGATGCGGCCGTCCTCGCCCACGCCGTAGGAGACAAAGTGGTAATTCTTGCCCGACATATTCACCGGCGAGCCATGGGTCAGATGGCCGCCCTGGGACAGATCCATGCCCATGACGGTGTCGCCCAGATCCAGCAGGGCGAAATAGACGGCCAGGTTGGCCTGGGCGCCCGAGTGGGGCTGCACGTTGGCATACTTGGCGCCGAACAGCTCGCAGGCCCGGCGGATGGCGATGTTCTCCACCTCATCCACGTAGGCACAGCCGCCGTAGTAGCGCTTGCCGGGCAGGCCCTCGGCGTACTTGTTGGTCAGCACGCTGCCCATGGCTGCCATCACCGCCGGAGAGACAATGTTCTCGCTGGCGATCAGCTCGATGTTTTCCCGCTGGCGTTCCAGCTCCCGGCCCATGGCGGCGCCGACTTCCGGGTCGACACTGTTCACCAGACCGATGGTGTCCATCATTTCTTTGTACATGGTGATACCCCTCTCTTCAAATCTACTTCCGCCGCTGCACGAAGCACAAGCGGCTGTCTCTATCATAGCAAAAAAATCCCCGTTCCACAAGATGTTGTGGTACAACTTGGCGCAATGGCGGAACTTTCCGCCCAAATTTCTGCATATACCACAAAACCGCCCCTTCCCAGGGGGGAGGGAGCGGTCATTTTTTTAGTTGGATTCCTTGTTTTCCTTGTTCTGGCTCTGCTTGCGGGCCTCCAGGGCGATGATGGCGTCCCGGCGGGACAGGTTGATGCGGCCCTGCTGGTCAATGTCGGTGACCTTGACCACGATGGCGTCGCCCACGGCCACCACGTCTTCCACACGCTCCACGCGCTTGGTATCCAGCTTGGAGATGTGGACCAGGCCTTCCTTGCCCGGGGCAATCTCGACGAAGGCGCCGAAGTTCATCAGGCGGGTGACTTTGCCCTTGTAGATGGCGCCGATCTCGGGATCTTCCACGATGGTCTTGATGGTGAAGATGGCGCGCTTGGCGTCATCCTGGTCCACCGCCGACACAAAGACGTGGCCGTCCTCCTGGACGTCGATCTTGCAGTTGCAGTTGGCGCAGATCTCCTGGATCACCTTGCCGCCCTTGCCGATGACATCCTTGATCTTGTCGGTGGGGATCACCAGGCTGAACATCTTGGGTGCCCAGCGGCTCAGCTCGTGGCGGGGCTCAGCGATGACCGGCTTGATGATCTCGTCCAGGATATACAGGCGGCCCTTGCGGCACTTCTCGAAGGCCTCGGCAATGATGTCATAGGTCAGGCCGTCGATCTTGATATCCATCTGGATGGCGGTGATGCCCTTGCGGGTGCCGCCCACCTTGAAGTCCATGTCGCCGTGGAAGTCTTCCACGCCCTGGATATCCAGCATGGTCATCCAGCGGTCGCCCTCGGTGATCAGGCCGCAGGAAATGCCGGCCACAGGGGCCTTGATGGGCACGCCTGCATCCATCAGAGCCAGGGTGGAACCACAGATGGAAGCCTGGGAGGTGGAGCCGTTGGAGCTCAGCACCTCAGACACGCAGCGGATGGTGTAGGGGAACTCCTCCATGGAGGGCAGCACCGGCACCAGAGCCCGCTCGGCCAGGGCGCCGTGGCCGATCTCGCGGCGGCCGGGGCTCCGGGGAGACCGGGCCTCACCCACCGAGTAGGGCGGGAAGTTATAGTGGTGGATGTAGCGCTTGGTCTGCTCGTCGGTGAGGTCGTCCATCATCTGGCTGTCCTTGGTGCCGCCCAGGGTGCAGGTGGTCAGCACCTGGGTCTGGCCCCGGGTGAACATGCCCGAGCCATGGACCCGGGGCAGGATGCCCACCTCGGCAGCCAGGGGACGGATCTCGTTGATGCCGCGGCCGTCCACCCGCTTGCCCTCATCCAGCAGCCAGCGGCGGACCACCTGCTTCTGCATCTTGTAGCTGATCAGGTCCAGCTCGGCAGCGGTCAGGTCGGGGTACTCGGCGGCGATGTCGTCCATGATGGGCAGCAGAGCCGCATCCCGGACGTTCTTGTCGTCGGTGTCCATGGCAGCCTTGAACCGGTCCAGATACTTGTCGTGGACGGCATGGAAGACGTTCATGTCGATGCCGGCAGTCTGGAACTGGACCTTATCCTTGCCCCGCTCGGCCACAATGCCATTGATGAAGGCGATGATCTTCTTGATCTCCACGTGGGCCGCCTTGATGGCGTTCAGCATGGTGTCCTCATCCACCTCGTTGGCGCCGGCCTCGATCATGACAATCTTGTCCATGGTGCCGGCCACCGTCAGGGCCAGGTCGCTGACCCGGCGCTGCTCATAGTTGGGGTTGATGACGATTTCGCCGTCCACCAGGCCCACCTGGACGCCGCCGATGGGGCCGTTCCAGGGGATCTCAGACACAGCCGTCACCAGGGAGGCGCCGATCATGCCGGCAATCTCGGGGCTGCAGTCGGGGTCCAGGCTCATGACGGTCATGGTGATGCACACGTCGTTGCGCATCTCTTTGGGGAACAGGGGGCGCATGGGCCGGTCCACCACCCGGCTGGTCAGAATGGCACGCTCGCCGGGGCGGCCTTCCCGGCGCATGAAGCTGCCGGGGATCCGTCCGGCTGCATAGAGCTTTTCCTCATACTCGACGCTCAGGGGGAAGAAGTCCACCCCTTCACGGGGTTTGGGGCTCATCGTGACATTGCACAGCACAACCGTCTCGCCGTAGCGGATCAGGGCGCTGGCATTGGACAGCCCGCACATCTTGCCCATTTCGGCCTTGAAGGGACGTCCGGCCAGTTCCATCTCATAGACCTTGTAGTTGGGGAAGGTTTCCTTGCGGGAGCCGAATTCGATTGCCATGTAGTTACCTCCTTGTTTGTCCGGGCGCACCGCGCCCGGCATTATCATCAGGCCGGCCGCCGCGGGCTATAGCAATAAATCCGGCGCCCCAGGATTCCCTCAGGCGCCCGATTTACTGCTGCAACACGCAGCGGCGGGCCCGGCGTACCATTTTGATCCGGCCAACATTCCACCCTGAGAAAGCAAAAAGGCAGGCACCTTTGCATGGCGCCTGCCTTTTTCTCATTGAAATTACTTGCGCAGACCCAGCGTAGCAATCAGGGCGCGGTAACGCTCCACATCCTTCTTCTGCAGGTAAGCCAGCAGATTACGACGGCGGCCAACCATCTTCAGCAGACCGCGGCGGCTGTGGTGATCGTTGGGGTTCTTCTTGAGGTGCTCGTTCAGCTCATTGATGTGAGCGGTCAGCAGAGCGACCTGAACCTCGGGGGAACCAGTGTCCTTCTCGTTGAGGGCGACCTTGGCCATAACTTCCTGTTTGTTCATTGGAAAATACCTCTTTCTAAATTTTTCTGCCGTGACAGGGCGGTGGGAAACGGTCTTCCCAGGCGGGCATACTCCCATCGCTGCGCCGCGGTAACAGAGATAGTATAACAAAAAAAATCCCAAAAAGCAAGCGCAAAACTTCCGAATTGTTGAAACAATTTTCGTAGGTTCTGACGGTTGGTGTCCCCTGGAATTTTCACTTGCTTCCAGCCGCAAAATCGCTATACTGGTAACCAGTGCAACCGAAAGGAAGTGGAACATCCATGAATATTTCAAGGCGTAGCTTTCTGAAAGCCGGGGCTCTGACGGCGGCCGGCCTGGCCGGCGGCATCCCCGCCCGGCAGGCACAGGCAGGCGCCGCCTCTGCCCCTCTGGCCGGCACCCTCCGGCCCACCGCCAGCGGCCCGGTCCAGGGCCGGGAAACCGGGCAGGAAGGCTGTCTTGTGTGGTACGGCGTGCCCTATGCCGCCGCCCCCGCCGGGGCGCTGCGCTGGCAGCCGCCCCAGGACCCGGCCTCCTGGGCCGATCCCATGGACTGCACCCGGCCGGCCCCCACGGCTCTCCAGAACACCAACGGCATGGCCGCCGGCACCGAGGACTGCCTCAGACTGAATATCTATGCCCGGGACGGCGCCGCCGGGCTGCCGGTGGTGGTGTACTTCCACGGCGGCGGCAACCGCACCGGCTCGCCCCTGGAACTGCCCGGCACCCATCTGGCCAGCCAGGCCGGCTGCGTCTTTGTGTCGGCGGGCTACCGGCTGGGGCTGCTGGGCTTCAACGCCCTCCCCGCCCTGCAGAACGGCTCCGACAGCACCGGCAACTATGCCCTGCTGGACGCCGCCAAAGCCCTGGACTGGGTCCAGGACAACATTGCCTCCTTCGGCGGCGACCCCGGCAACGTCACCGTCATGGGCTTTTCTGCCGGCGGCCGGGACGTGCTGGCCATGCTGGCCAGCCCCTATTTTGCCGGCCGGTTCCAGAGGGCCATCTCCCTGTCGGGAGGGCTGACCACCGCCGACCCCTCTGCCAGCGCCCGACAGACCGCCGCAGCCTTCGCCCCCCTGGCGGTGGAGGACGGCCTCTTTGCCGACACAGACAGCGCCGCCCGGTGGCTTCTGACCAACGGCGAAGACGTCTCCCGGTGGCTGTACAACCTGGACCCCGCCCGGGTCTGCCTGCTGATGGCAGAGGGGGGCGGCATCCGGATGAGCAGTTTCCCCCACCTGTTTGCAGACGGGGTGATGCTGCCGGAAAATGGTTTTGAGGCTCCTCTGGCCAACCCGGTTCCCCTGCTGCTGGTGACCGGCGTCACCGAGTTCAGCCTGTTCAACCCCCTGGAGGTCCAGTACCAGTCCAACGGGCTGTCGGCCTCCGAGTCCTCGGCGGCCCGGAGCTTTGCCACCCGGTACGGCTCCGAGCTCTACCGGATCTTCAACGGCGCCGCCAGTGCCGCAGCCTTGTCTGCCGGCTCCACCGCCCCGGTGTGGGTCTGTGAAATCGCCTATGGCGGCCGGGACAGTGCCAGCCCCATCCAGGCCATGGGCCTGGGCTCCTTCCACGGCATCAGCCTTCCGCTGCTGTCAGGGCAGAGCGGGCTGAACGGGGTGGTCAACCTCAGCGGCGACGGCTTTGCCGCCCTGTCCGACCTGTTTGTAGCCAAGGTAACCGCCTTCCTCCGCAGCAGCACCCTGGACTGGCAGCCCTGGACCGCCGCCTCCCCCAAGGCCCTGGTGCTGGATGCCGGGGCCTCGGCGGACTCGGTTTCGGCCCGGCTCCAGGATGCCTCTGCCGACGATACCCCGGTCCTGGACCAGCTGGAAGCGGACAACTCGGTGTCGACGGAAACCAAAGACCTGGTGATCCGCCAGGTGCTGAACGGCCGGATTTTCAGCGCCCACCTGGACCAGCGGTTCCATAACCCCACCCTCTGGGTCTGAGCCGCCCACCTGCCCAAACAAAAAGACCTGCTGTTTTGAAACGGCAGGTCTTTTTTGGTTCACTGGAAATAAGCTACGGCGCGGCAGGCTGCATCCTGGATGCAGTCCCGGAGCTGGTCCAGGGTATCGAACTTTTTGCTGGGGCTCAGGTAGGTGAAGAATTCCACCACCGGGTCCTCCCCGTAGAGATCCCCCGAGAAACCGGGGATGAAGGTCTCGCAGGTCACCTTCTCGGGATCATTGTTGACGGTGGGGCGGCTCCCCAGGCCGGTGGCCGAGGGATAGGCCCTGCCGCCGATCCAGGTGCGGGTGATGTAAATGCCGTACCGGGGCAGCTGGTAGCCGTCGGGGTAAATCTGGTTGATGGTGGGCACCCCCAGGGTGTGGCCCAGGCCTTTGCCGTGGCGCACCGGGAACCGGATGGCGTAGGGCGCGCCCAGCATCCCGTTGGCGGCGGGGATGTCGCCCCCCTCCAGGGCCGCACGGATGCGGCTGGAGGAAACCGGCTTGCCCTCATACTGGGCCATGGGCAGCACATGGACCTCCACCCCCAGGGGCTTGCACAGCTCCTGAAGCATGGCGGGATTGCCTGCGGCTTTGGCCCCAAACGTGAAGTTTTCCCCGCAGAAGAAGGCCCGGGCGTGGCAATCGGCCACCAGGCCCCGGACAAACTGGTCGGGGGTCATGGCCTGGATGTCCTCAAAGGCGGGGGCCAGGTAATGCTCCACCCCCAGCTGCGCCACCAGGCGGTGCTTGTCCTCGGTGGAGAAGAGGCGGCGGCCCTTTATCTTGCTGCCCATGGGCAGCTTGAAGGTAAAGACCGCCGGGGCCGCGCCGTGGGCTTTGGCCCATTCCACGGCCCCGCCGATCACCGTCCGGTGGCCGATGTGGATGCCGTCAAAATAGCCCAGCGCCACCGCGCTGCCCTGCTTGCCCCCCAGATCCAGGGGGGACATGGTTGGATAAATCTGCATAGTCGTTTTGATTCCCAAAAATCTTGATGCGGGGCTTTTCGGGTCACCCGCGCTCCACAAAGAGTTTTTCCACCCGCAGCACGCCGCCGGTGATCCGGGCCAGCCCCAGGAACTGCCCCTCCTGATTCCGGACCCGGTAGCGGCCATCCGCCGCCGGGTAATGGCTGGTGGGGCATCCATTGTAAAGATGCTGGGCGGTGCCCTCATTCACTTCCAGCAGGGGCAGGGGCTCAAACACCCGCTCCACCGGCAGCAGCAGCCCTTCCAGCGCTGCCGGGCCCTGCTCTTTGGCCGCCAGAATCTCTTCCAGGGTGTGGGCGTCGGCCTCCGCAAAGAGGCCTGCCCGGGTGCGGCGCAGGGCGCTCATGGTGCCCAGCTGGCCCATCCCTGCGGCAATATCCTCCAGCAAGGTGCGGATGTAGGTGCCTTTGGAGCAGCGGACGGTGAGGGTGTACTCCCCCGGCGCCGGGCTGCCCTCGTAGTCGATGCCGTAGACCTCGATGGGGCGGGCTTTCCGCTCCACCGTCAGGCCCTGCCGGGCCGCCTTGTAGAGGGGCTGGCCGTTGATCTTGACCGCCGAATACATGGGCGGCACCTGCATCTGGGGCCCCACAAACCGGGGCAGAACCGCTTTCAGCTCCGCCTCTCCGGCAGTGACGGGCCGGGTCTCCAGGACGGTGCCTGTGATGTCCCCGGTGTCGGTCCGGCTGCCCAGCCGGAGGGTCGCCCGGTAGGTCTTGTCGTGGTTCAGCTGCAGGTCCACCGCCTTGCTGGCCCCGCCGCAGAACACCGGCAGCACGCCGGTGGCCATGGGGTCCAGGGTGCCGCTGTGGCCCAGCTTCCGGGTGCCCAGCACCCCCCGCATCTTGGCGATGACGTCAAAGCTGGTCCATCCGGCGGGTTTGTCCACAATCAGGATTCCCTGCATACCGTCTCCTCCGGGGCTTCCAGCACCGCCTGTACTTCGGTCAGGACGGCGCTCTTGACATTGTCCAGGGTGCCCAGCAGCTCACAGCCGGCCGCCCGCAGATGGCCGCCGCCGCCCAGACGGCGGGCGATGGCCACCGCGTTCACGTCCCGGGTGGTGCGGATGCTGATCCGCCAGCTGCCGCTGGGCTGCTGCCGGAAGGTCAGCCCCACCCGGACCCCCTCGATGCCGATGGGCAGAGCGGTCAGCTCCTCCAGATCGGCGGGGTCCGCCTGGCTGGCCTCGATTTCGTCCTGGCTCAGCCAGATCAGGGCACAGCGGTCCTCCAGGGCGTATTCCAGATGGCTCTGGGCCATCCGCTCCGCCTCCATCTGGCCCCGGGTCTTGGTGGAAAACAGAAGGGTATTCAGCTCCTCCACCCGGGCCCCCGCCTCCATCAGGCGGGCAGCCACCCGGTGGGTTCTGGCTGTGGTATTGGAAAAGCGGAAGCAGCCGGTGTCGGTGGCAAGGCCGGTGTACAGGCAGTCGGCCATCTGGGTATCCAATTCCACCCCCATGGCCTCAATCACATCGCACAGCAGCTCGGCTGTGGCGGCGGCAGTGGGGTCCAGCAGGGTGTACTGGGCGTAGCCGTTGTTGCCTGCGTGGTGGTCAATGCACAGATCCACCCGGCGGCTGTAACTGGGCATCAGGCCGGTGTCGCCGAACAGCTGGGTGCCGGCCACATCCACAGCCACCACCAGGCCCGGCTCAAACTCGCCCCGGAACAGCCGGGGCCTGGTATAGCACAGGCGGCGGGGCACAGGGTCCACGCACAGGACGGCAGCTGTCTTGCCCATCGCCGTCAGGGCGTGGTACAGGGCGCTTCCGCAGCCGATGGTATCCCCGTCGGGGTTTTTGTGGCAGAGGATCAGCACATGGTCGGCTTCCCGCAGCCGGGCGGCCGCCTGCTCCACATTCAGTGGTTCCGTCATAAGGTTTTTCGTCCTTTCCGGGGGAGGCTTTTACTCTCCGTCGGTCTCGCCGGCGGCGGTTTCGTCCCCGCTGTCCACCTTCAATTCCTTCAGCAGCTCATTGATGTGGGCCGCATAGGCTGCGCCGTCGTCCTCAACGAAGACCAGGCGGGGGGCCTTGCGGATGTGCATCTTGCGGCTGATCTCGGTCCGGACATGGCCCGCGGCCCGGTTCAGCGCCTCGATGACCGGCGCCGGGCCATCGGGATGGCCCAGGACGCTCACATACACTTTCGCCACATCCAGGTCGGGCGTGACGTCCAGCCGGGTGACGGTCAGCAGGCCGCCGGCCAGGCGCGGGTCCTTCAGGCGGGAAATGATCGCGATGATCTCCCGCTTCATATCCTGGGCCAGACGGCCCATGTTTTTCTCAGACATGGTGTACTCCTTTCTCACAGAACGTGAAAAAAGCGTGATTTTACATTCCCCTGCGGGAGAGAATTACTCGCGGTACTCTTCCATCCGGAAGGCCTCGTACACGTCGCCCTCCTTGACGTCGGAGAACTTGGCCAGGGTGACGCCGCACTCGTAGCCTTCGGCCACTTCCTTGACGTCGTCCTTGAAGCGGCGGAGGGAAGCGATCTCGTCCTCGGCGATGACGATGCCGTCGCGGACCACGCGGATCTTGCTGTCGCGGGTGATCTTGCCCGAGGTGACGCGGCAGCCGGCGACGGTGCCCACGCTGCTGATCTTGTAGACCTGGCGGACCTGCAGCTCGCCCAGGGAGACCTCGCGGAACTTGGGTGCCAGCATGCCCTTCATAGCGTCGGACACATCGTTGATGGCGTCATAGATGACGCGGTACATCCGCATTTCCACCTTGGTGGCAGCGGCTTCTTCCTTGGCGATGTTGTCGGGGCGGACGTTGAAGCCGATGATGATGGCGTTGGAAGCATCAGCCAGGTCCACATCCGACTTGCTGATGGCGCCGACACCGGCGTGGATGACCCGGACCCGGACCTCGTCGTTGGACAGCTTTTCCAGAGACTGCTTGACAGCCTCGGCAGAGCCCTGGACGTCGGCCTTGACCACGATGGCCAGCTCCTTCATGTCGTTCTGGGCCATCTGGGTGAACAGGTTATCCAGGGTCACCTTCTGGAAGGCGGAGAACTGTTTCTCACGGGCAGCGGCTGCGCGCTTCTCGGCCAGCTCACGGGCCAGGCGCTCGTCCTCGACGGCCTCGAACAGGTCGCCTGCCTCAGGCACAGCGGTCAGGCCGGTGATCTCCACAGGGGTGGAGGGGCCGGCAGTGGTAATGGAGCGGCCCTTGTCGTCCCGCATGGTGCGGACACGGCCCACGGCGGTGCCGGCAATCAGCACGTCGCCTGCGTGCAGGGTGCCGTTCTGGACCAGCAGGGTGGCGATGGGGCCCTGGCCCTTGTCCAGACGGGCCTCCACCACGGCGCCCTTGGCACGGCGGTTGGGGTTGGCCTTCAGCTCCATCACCTCGGCCTCCAGGACGATCCGCTCCAGCAGGTCGCTGATGCCCTGGCCGGTGAGGGCCGACACGGGGATGCAGGCGGTGTCGCCGCCCCACTCCTCGGAGATCAGGCCGTACTTGGTCAGGTCTTCCTTGACCCGCTCGGGGTTGGCGGTGGGTTTATCCATCTTGTTGATGGCCACAATCACCTTGACGTTGGCAGCCTTGGCATGGTTGATGGACTCGATGGTCTGGGGCATGATGCCGTCATCGGCAGCCACCACCAGAACGGCAATATCGGTCATGTTGGCGCCGCGGGCACGCATGGAGGTGAAAGCCTCGTGGCCCGGGGTATCCAGGAAGGTGATCAGGTCGTCCCCCACCTTGACCTGGTAGGCGCCGATGGCCTGGGTGATACCGCCGGCCTCACCGGCGGTGACATTGGTCTTGCGGATGGCGTCCAGGATACTGGTCTTGCCGTGGTCGACGTGGCCCATGACGCAGACGACCGGCGGACGTGCCACCAGATCTGCCTCGTTGTCCTCTTCCTGGACGAACAGGCGCTCCTCGATGGTGACATGGACCTCGTGCTCCACCTTGGCGTGGAACTCTTCGGCGATCAGAGAAGCGGTATCAAAGTCGATGACGTCGTTGATGGCGTGCATCTCGCCCATCTGCATGCACTTGGCGATGACCTTGCTGGCCTGCTGCTTCAGGCGGGTGGCCAGCTCGCCGATGGTGATCTCATCGGGGATGGACACCTTCAGCTGGGCGTTGCGGGCCTTCTCCAGCTGGATGCGCTGCATCCGCTCGGCCTCGGTCTCCCGCTTGCCCTTCTGGAACTGCTGGCGCTGCCGCTGGGTCCGCTGGGAGAACTTCTGCTTGTTGCCCTGGGGGGTGGGCTTGCGGCGGTTCTCGGTATTCTTGGTGGAGGCCAGGTCGTCATAGCGGGCGTCGAAGCGGTCCACGTTGACGTCCACGGTACGGGTGTCCACCGTCACCTGATGGCTCTCCCGCTTGACCTCCACAGCTTCCCCTGCGGAAGCCTTGGTGCCGGTTTCCCGGGCCAGCTCACTGAAGGAGACGGTCTTTTCGTCCCGCTTCTTGTGGGGCTGGTTCTGGTTCTTGCGGTTGTTGTTATTGCTGCTGTTGTTCTTGCCGGCGTTTGCCTGGGGGGCCTGCTTGGCGGCGCTGTCGCTGGTCTTGGCGGCCTTGGGCTGCTGGGCAGCGGGCTGCTTGGCGGCAGCCTTGGGGGCCTCCTTGGCGGGCTCAGCCTTGCCGCTGTTCAGGAAAGCGGACAGGTCGGCCTCGCTGTTGTCCCGGCTCAGCCGGTCCAGCAGGGCGTTCAGGTCCTTTTCCTCCAGGGTGGAGCTGTTCTTCTTCCCTTCGACGCCGATGGCAGCCAGCGTATCGAGGATCTTCCTGACGGGCAGCCCGGTGTCCTTTGCAAAATCGGTTACTTTATATTTTACGATCATTCAGTCATTTCCTCCTCGTGTTTGATGGTGCCGCAGGCATCCAGGCGGTCATAGCACAGCCGGCCCAGATTGCGGTCGGTCACGGCAAAGACGGCCACCGGACGGCGGCCCAGGGGGGCCAGACGGTCCATCGTCAGCGGGGTGGGCAGTACGTCCACCAGGTCGCCGACATTGCGGGTGATGCGCTGCACGGTTTTGGGGCTGGCATCTGCGGCGGTGAGGACCAGCCAGGCAGTGCCCTTGACGGCGGCTTCTTCCACCGCGTCAAACCCCATCACCAATTTGCCGGCCTTGCGGCAGAGGCTCAGGGCCTGGAACAGGCCGTCCTCGGGAGGCAGCGCCGGCTTTTGGGGGGCGCTTTTGTGCTTAGCCATGGGGTTCCTCCTTCCGGACGTCGGCCAGCTGGGCGGCCAGCGCCTCGTATACTTCAGCGGGCACCGGCTGCTCAAAGCTGCGCTCCAGTGCCTTCTTTTTCTGGGCCTTGGCCAGGCAGGCGGGGTCGGGGCACAGATAGGCGCCGCGGCCCGGCTTTTTGCCTACCGTATCAATGCTGATGGTCCCGTCGGGGCCACGCACCACCCGCACCAGTTCCTTTTTGGGGCGGCTGGTCTGGCAGCCGATGCACTGGCGCATGGGAATTTTCTTTTGCGGCATCCCTGTTCCTCCCCTGCTTATTCAGCAGCCTCATCCGGCTGGGCAGCATCCTCGGCTGCCGGGGCCTCGGCGGGCTTGTCTTCCTCCTCGCCGTAGTAGCCGCTCTCGGGCCGGATGTCGATGTTGTAGCCGGTCAGGCGGGCGCACAGGCGGGCGTTCTGGCCCTTGTTGCCGATGGCCAGGCTCAGCTGGCCGTCGGGCACCGTCACACGGCAGGAGCGGGTCTCGCCGGGCAGCAGTTCCACTTTCAGGACCTTGGCCGGGCTGAGGGCCGACGCGATGAAGGCGGCGGGGTCCTCGCTCCACTGGACGATGTCGATCTTCTCACCGTGCAGGTGCTCCACCACAGCGGCCACACGGTCGCCGCGGGGGCCGATGCAGGCCGACACGGGGTTGACGTTGGGGTCGCGGGAGGCAACCGCCATCTTGGTGCGGGTGCCTGCCTCGCGGCTGATGGCCTTGACTTCCACAGTGCCGTCGAAGATCTCGGGCACTTCCAGCTCAAACAGCCGCTTGACCAGGCCGGGGTGGGTCCGGCTGATCATGACCCGGGGGCCGCGCTCGGTGCTGACCACGTCGATGATATACACCTGCAGCTGCTGGCCCTCGGTGTAGGTCTCGCCGGGCACCTGCTCGCTGCGGGGCAGGATGGCCTCGCCGCCCTTGCCCATATCCACAGCCACAATGCCCCGCTCGTGGTCCACACGGGTGACGGTGGCCATCACGATGTCATGGCTCTTGGACTGGATCTCGCTGAGCTGCTGGCTCCGCTCGGCCTCCCGGATGCCCTGACGGATCACGTGCTTGGCGGTCTGGGCGGCGATGCGGCCGAACTCCTTGGTCTTGAGGGCGGTGATCACCCGGTCGCCGGGCTGGTAGGTGCTGCGCAGGGTCTTGGCCTTGCTGAGGGGGATCTGGGTGTGCTCGTTCTCCCAGTCGTCATCGTCCACCACTTCCTGGATCAGGGCCACATTGAACTTGCCCGTGGCGGGGTCGATCTCCACCGAGACGTTGTCGTCCTCTACATCATAATTCTTCTTGACCGCGATGACGATTGCCGCACGGATCTTTTCGATCAGGTATTCAGCGGTAATGCCGCGCTCGTGTTCCAGCATGGTAAGCGCTTCAAAAAATTCGTTGTTGCCTGCCATTTTTTGTCTTCCTCCCGGTATGTTCTCATTCAATCAGGCTTGGTGGTTCAAAACAGGTCCTCGTCGTCGCACAGACGGGCCGTGCTGACGGTGTTGAGGGCCAGCTGCACCGGGCCTGCGTCGGTTGCAAGGGTAATCAAATCCCCGTCATGGGCGGTCAAAACGCCGGACAGATCCCGCCGGCCAGCCGCATCGGGGCGGTACAGCCGCACCCGGATTTTCTGGCCCATGAGGGCGTCGTAGTGCTCGGGGCGGGTCAGGCGGCGGCCCAGTCCCGGAGAGCCCACCTCCAGATAATAGCTCTGGGGGATGGGGTCTGCCTCATCCAGAATGGGGTCCAGCGCATGGGAAACATCTGCGCAGGTGTCGGTATCCATGGTGCCGTCCCGGTCGATCAGAACGCGCAGATACCAGTCGGGGCCTTCCTTCTCAAAGACAACATCCCACAGCCGCAGGCCCATGCCTTCCACCACCGGACGCACCAGGGCCTCCACCCGCCGGGCGGTGTTGCCGCCAGCTTGCTTTGCCATGCATAAACCTCCATATCAAACAAGAAAAGCGGACCTTGCGGCCCACTTTCCATTCAATCCAGTATTCGTACTATCAGAATATACCACACATCAGCGGAATATGCAAGTATTTTGGAAGAAAAGAAGCGTTCGCCTGCCAAAACAGCCCTTTCCGCCGGACGGCATTTCTGTTAAGCCAGGACCCACTCGCCGCCCTCAAACAGGGGGACGGTGCGGCCGTCTTTGGTCAGGCCGGTGATGCGGGTGTCGGCGGCGCCGATCATCACGTCCTCGTGGATCAGGGACTGGTTCATGCCCCGGGCCGACAGCTCTGCCTCGGACAGGCTGTTGCCTCCCCTGGTGGTGCCGGGATAGCTGGCGCCGAAGGCGATGTGGCAGGAGGCGTTCTCGTCAAACAGGGTGCTGTAGAAGATGACGCCGCTGCGGTTGATGGGGCTGGAGGCAGGCACCAGGGCCACCTCGCCGATGTGGCGGGAGCCCTCGTCGGTGTCCAGGATCTCCCCCAGCAGGGCCTCATTTTCCTCGGCGCCGTACTCCACGATCTTGCCGTCCTTGAAGGTCACATGGAAGCCCTTGATGGCCTGGCCGCCGTGGATGTAGGGCTTGGTGCCGTAGACCACGCCGTTGACCTTGTCCCTGTGGGGGGCGGTGAAGATCTCCTCGGTGGGGATGTTGGGCAGGAAGGTATAGCCTTTTTCGCTGACGCTGGAAGCGCTCTCCCAGACAGCGCCGTCGGCCAGGCCCACCGTCAGGTCGGTGCCGTTGGAGCTCTCAAAGTGGACCGACTCCAGATCCAGGGCGTTCATCTTGTTCTGGAGGGTCTTGAGCCGGGCCAGATGGGCCTGCCAGGCGCTGACGGGGTCCCCGCCGGTGACCCGGCAGGTGTCAAAGATCAGCTGCCAGAGCTTGTCCACCGCCTCATCTTCGGGCAGGCCGGGGAACAGCTTTCTGGCCCAGGCCGGGGAGGGCATGGCCGCAATGGACCACTGGACCCGGTCGTTCATGGTGTAGTCCCGCCAGGGGCGCAGGGCCTTGCGGCGGGCCGCCGACACACGGCTCACCTTGCCGGCATCCAGGCCGGCCAGGGCCTCGGGGTCATTGGCCAGCAAGCTCAGGACGCAGACGCCCCCCTCGCTCTCGGCGTAGTCCAGATAGCTGCGCAGCACATAGGGCTTGACATCGCAGAGGGCCTCCTCGCTGCCCAGCTCCATCCGGGCGCGGGTGACCTCGTCGTCGCTCCAGTCCACCCGGACATCCCGGGCGCCGGCCTCAAAGGCGCTGCGGACGCACAGGCGGGCCAGCGGGGCCGCCGCCAGGGGGGCGCTGATGATCAGGGTCTGGCCCGGCTGGACGTTGCAGCCCACCCGGACAATAAAATCGGCATACTGTTTCAGCAGATGTGCAAAGTTTTCCATAAGTCAATGTTCCTTTCCCGGCAGGGCCGGATTCCATGGGGTTTGGTACCAGTATAGCCCAACCGGCCGCCCTTGTCCACCGCCGGGGCCAAAACCAGCCCGGGGCCTTGTCATTTTCATCGGAACATGGTAAAGTAAAGGGGTACTGTGCCCGGGGCTGGCCCGGGCCGAGGCAACGACACGGCAAACCAGCCGCGGACGGAAAGGATGTATTGTTATGGAACACAGCGAAAAGACCCTTGATATGATTGTCGCCCTGTGCAAGAACCGCGGGTATGTCTTCCCCGGTTCCGAGATTTACGGTGGCCTGGCCAACAGCTGGGACTACGGCCCCCTGGGCGTGGAATTTAAGAACAACGTCAAGAAGGCATGGATGAAGAAGTTCGTCCAGGAGAGCCCCTACAATGTGGGCCTGGACGCCGCCATCCTGATGAACCCCCAGACCTGGGTGACCACCGGCCATGTGGCCAGCTTCTCGGACCCCCTGCTGGACTGCCGGGCCTGCAAGGCCCGCCACCGCGCCGACAAGCTGATTGCCGACGAGTTCCCCGACGTCAACGTGGACGCCATGAGACCCCCATCCGCAAGTTCAACCTGATGTTCAAGACCGCCATCGGCGTCACCGAGGACAGCTCCTCGGTGTGCTACCTGCGGCCCGAGACCGCCCAGGGCATCTTTGTCAACTTCGCCAACGTCCAGCGCACCACCCGCCGCAAGCTGCCCTTCGGCGTCTGCCAGGTGGGCAAGGCCTTCCGCAACGAGATCACCCCGGGCAACTTCACCTTCCGCACCCGCGAGTTCGAGCAGATGGAGTGTGAGTTCTTCTGCAAGCCCGGCACCGACCTGGAGTGGTTCGCCTACTGGAAGGAGTTCTGCAAGAACTGGCTGCTGAGCCTGGGCATCAAGGAAGAGCACCTGCGTCTGCGCGACCACGAGCCCGCCGAGCTGGCCTTCTACAGCCGCGCCACCACCGACATCGAGTATGCCTTCCCCTTCACCGACTGGGGCGAGCTGTGGGGCATTGCCGACCGCACCGACTACGACCTGAAGCGCCACCAGGAGGCTTCGGGCAAGAGCCTGGAGTACTTCGACGCCGAGAGCGGCGAACACTATATCCCCTACGTCATCGAGCCCTCTCTGGGCTGCGACCGCGTGGCCCTGGCCTTCCTGTGCGAGGCCTACGATGAGGAGCACCTGACCGATGCCAAGGGCAAGGAAGATATCCGCACCGTCCTGCACCTGCACCCGGCCCTGGCCCCCTTCAAGTGCGCCGTCCTGCCTCTGAGCAAGAAGCTGGGCCCCAAGGCCATGGAGATCCGCAACGAGCTGTCCAAGTACTTCATGGTGGACTACGACGAGACCGGTTCCATCGGCAAGCGCTACCGCCGCGAGGACGAGATCGGCACCCCCTACTGCATCACGGTGGACTTTGACACGGTGGGCGACGAGGCCAAGGGCATTGCCGCCGACAACTGCGTCACCGTCCGTGACCGCGATACCATGGAGCAGGTCCGGATGCCCATCGCCGAGCTGCGCAGCTGGCTGGAAGAGAAGGTTGCCTTCTGATCTGACCCAGTCCTGAACCTGTAAAACAAAGCGCCCCTGTCTTTCCCGTTTTGAACTGCTCCAGTAAAAGTAGACAATGAAAAAAGAAGGCCTCCTGTGGTAGAATAAAACTACCATAGGAGGTCTTTGCTATGCCGAGAAAATACAGCC
>CAJFNF010000031.1 GCA_904394215.1 uncultured Faecalibacterium sp. | reverse complement strand
TCGCCGAATCAAGCTAAAACTAAACGGCCTGAGCCCTGTGCAATACAGGATTCAGACCGTTCACGTTGCTTGATGTTAAATTTTGTCTAACTTTTGGGGTGCAGTTCAGTGACGGTGCGGGGACAATGGTTGGAGGAAGGGACAGCCCTGTAAGATTGCGCGCCAGGGCTGCCCCGGGGGATTGCTCTTGTATCAGCCGGCCACGGCCTCTTTCAGCCGGGCCAGGTCGGCGGCGTCGGGGTGGTTCACCGCCTGGTCGAAGTTGGCCAGCATCATGGCACGGCGGGGACTTTCGGGCATCTGTTCATACCGGGTGCGGACCGTCTGGGGCATCTTGCCCTGGCACATGTAGGTGCCCAGCACCTGGACGCCGGGGGCCAGATTGTTCCGCACCCGTTCCATGATCTGGGCAAAATAGGCTTCCGACCCGCCGAAGCCGGCGGTGCCGAACAGAAAGACCTTCTGGTCCGTCAGCTGTTTCAGGAAGCCGGCGATGGCCTCATCACAGGTGCCCATATCGGTCCAGAACCCCACATAGAGGGTGTCGGCTGCCAGGGCCTCCCCACTGGGAGCGCCGCAGTAGATGCATTCGCCCTGGGGCAGGGCTTCCTGAATGGCCCGGGCCAGCAGGGCGGTGTTCCCTGTCCGGCTGCTGTAGACAATGGCGTAGCTCATTTGGATTCCTTCCTTTCATAGATGCAGTGGACGCCCCGGTGGGCCATCATCCCGCCCAGGCACTCTTTGTTGCAGCGGACGCAGCGGCGGATTTCCCCCGCCCGGCCCTCCTGTACCTTCTGGGGCCAGGCCGGGTCTGCGATCAGCTGACGGCTCATGGCCACACAGTCGATCCGGCCCGACTTCAGCTGTTCCTCAATGAAATCCGGGTCGGTGAGGCCGCCCACCCCGCAGATGGGGCAGCTGGTCAGCTTCCGCACCTGGTCGCAGAACTTCAGGAAACAGCCCTCTTCCCCGAATTCCGGATGGTTCCTGGGAGGGATGGTGTCACTGAGCTCCCCATGGTTGGCCAGGGTCACATGGAAACTGGTGACCCCTGCCCCCTCCAGCAGGGGGACAAAGACCGGCAGCTCTTCCACCAGGACGCCTGCGTTGCCGTAGTGGGGCTCTTCCTGCCGGACCGCCAGCTTGTAGTCGATGGGCAGATTGGGCAGGCGGCGGCGGACGGCGCTGACTGCCTCCACCGCAAACCGGGCCCGGTTGGTGGCGCTGCCGCCGTAGGCGTCGGTGCGGTGGTTGAACACCGACGAGCTGAAGCTGCCGCACATCCGGTCCCCGTGGACCTGTACCATATCAAAGCCCGCCTTCACCGCCAGCTCGGCGGCGGTGCCAAAGGCCTCGGTGATCCGGCGGATCTTTTCCACCGGCAGCCCGGTGATGTAGGGCCCCACCTGCTGGTTCAGCAGGGGCCGCAGCTCTTCCATCGAAATCCGCTTGGTCAGAACGCCGGGGATGTATTTCAGCATGGCCTTCAGGTCCGAGTCGGACTGGTGAAGCTGGGCGCAGATCTTGCCCCCCTCGCTGTGGACGGCATCGGCCAGCGCTTTGTAGTAGGCGAAACCCTTTTTGGAGTAGAGGGAAGGCCCGAACCGGCTGGGCAGCACCGGCACATCCCCCACAATGATCATGGCTACCCCGCCGGCGGCCAGCCGCTTGAGATAGGCGGCCTGCTCTTCCTGGGGCAGGCCCATGCTGGTGGGCGCAAAAATCACACGGTTTTTTAAAACAAGGCCCCCATAGTTCAGAGGGCTGCAGATGGTCTCATGCATGGCAAATCTCTTCTTTCCAGACTGCTTGACCTGGTTGTTTCTTCTTGACCTGGTCAAGTATAGCATCACAGCTTGACAAAGTCAAGTATAAAATGCAAAAAATATGCGGGACAGATTTTCTGTCCCGCCTGTCGGGCTGTTCCGGGCCGGAACCGGCGCTGAACCATCTGTTTTTTCAACAGGAAAAGCGGCAGCCGCCGGTTTCCCGACAGCCGCCGCTCTTCATAGAGAGAATGGAAAAGGAGTTGGAGAAGCTTATTTCTTCTGAACGTACTTCAGGCAGTCCAGCATAACAGCCACCAGGATGATGATGCCGGAGAAGACGAACTGCAGGTTGGCGTCGATGCCCAGAGTGGTCAGGGAGTAAGTCAGTGCGGTGAAGATGAACACACCAACCACAACGCCCGAGATCTTGCCGATACCGCCGGTGAAGGACACGCCGCCCACGACGCAGGCTGCGATGGCGTCCATCTCCCAGCCCTGGCCATAAGCAGCCGAGCCGGAACCGAACATACGGATGCACTCCAGCCAGGAGCCGAAGCCGTACAGGACACCTGCCAGAACGAAGGCGCCCACAGTCACCCAGAACACCGAGATGCCGGAAACGGCAGCAGCCTCAGGGTTGCCGCCCACAGCGAACAGGTTCTTGCCGAAGGTGGTCTTGTTCCAGATGAACCAGACGATGACCACGGCTGCAGCAGCCCACAGGATGATGGTGGGGAAGCCGCCGATGCGGGGGATGATCATGCTGGGGATGGTGGTATCAATGGCGCCGAAGGACACACCCTTGGTGGAGTAGGTCACCAGGCCGAAGATGACCAGCATGTTGGCCATGGTGGAGATGAAGGGGTGCATCTTGAACCGTGCGGTGAAGAAGCCGGCGATGGTGGTGAAGATGGTGCACAGCACGATGCAGACCACCAGGGCCATCAGGATGCGGACCGGAACCGGCAGGCCGGAGAAGTCAAAGATTGCGCCGAACACCGAGCCGGTGTTGGGGCCCTGGTGCATCACGATGGTGGCAGCGGTCATGCCCATACCAACCATACGGCCGATGGACAGGTCGGTGCCGGCCAGCAGGATCAGGCCTGCAACGCCCAGAGCCAGGAACATGCGGGGCGAAGCCTGCTGCAGGATGTTCAGGATGTTGTTGACCGTCAGCAGCTGCACACCCTTGACCACAGGGGTGATGACGCACAGGGCGGCGAACACGATGACGATGGCGATATACAGGCCGTTCTTCAGGAAGAAGTCCCGGCTGTTGAAGGTGTAGGTGTAGTTCTCCCAGCGCTGGGCCATGCTCTCAGCGAAGGTGTACTTGGACAGCCGCAGCAGGTCAATCAGGTGATACTTGTAATCAAAGGCGGCGTGGCGCCGGTCCTTGATGTTCTGCAGCTCCTGATCCCGCTGCATCTTGGCGTCAAACAGGCGGTTTTTGTGGACGTATTTTTCGTCCTTGATCTCCTTGGCGTCGCTCAGCTTGGCGATGGTAGCCTGGTGCTCTTTTTCCAGCTTGGCCACGGTCTCCTGATACTTCTGCTGGGCAGCAGCCTTTTCCTGCTGGCAGCTGGCCACCACATGATCGAAGTAATCGGTCTTGTAGTGGGCTTTCAGATAAGCCTCTGCATCTGCAATCAGCTTATCCACCTGGGGCTTGTTCTTGGCCTCTACTGCCTTGGCCTCCTCCAGCTGCTTCTTCAGCTGGGCCTGACGGGCGGCCTTTTCCTCAGCGGTGTAAATGCGGTCCCGCTTGAGGTTGTCCAGATCGTTCTGGAGGTTCACCGCCTTCTCGGTGCCGTCGTGGCGCAGCTCGTCGATCTGCGCCTGGATTTTGCCTACATAATCATCGATGGGTTTGCGGAGTTCCACTTCCCGCTCCGTCGAAAGAATCGTACTTGTTGCCATATTCTATCCCCCGCTCACAGGTATTTCGCACTCAGGCGTAAAAGCTCTTCCTGGTTGGTCTTCTTGGTCTCCACAATGCCGGACAGGTGCCCGTTGGACATAACGCCGATCCGGTTGGTGATGCCCAGAATCTCGGGCATCTCGGAGGAAACCACAATGATGGTCTTGCCCTGCTTGGCCATCTGGATGATCAGCTCGTAGATCTCATACTTGGCGCCCACGTCGATGCCGCGGGTGGGCTCATCCATCATAAAGACCTGGGGCTCCCGCTCCAGCCATTTGCCGAAGATAACCTTCTGCTGGTTGCCGCCGGACAGGCTGGAAATCATATCGTCGGGGCCCATGCACTTGGTGTGCATGATCTTGATCTCTTTATTGGTGGCCTTGACCATCTTGGGCCGGGAAAGGGCCAGGCCCACTTTGTACTGATCCAGGTTGGCGATGGTGGTGTTGAAGGTCAGGTTCCCCTTCAGGAACAGGCCGTTGGCCTTCCGCTCCTCGGTGATCAGGGCAAAGCCGTGTTCAATGGCCTCCCGGGCGTCGTTGAAGTTCATCAGCCTGCCGCGGAAGTACACCCGGCCGGCGGCGCGGGTCCGCACGCCGAAGATGGTCTCCAGCAGCTCGGTACGGCCGGCGCCCACCAGGCCGTACAGGCCAAAGATCTCGCCTTCCCGCACATCAAAACTGATATCCTGCAGGTGCGGTGCGTACTTGGTGGACAGGTGCTGGATGGACAGGATGGGCTCGCCGGGGGTGTTGTCCACCGGCGGGAACCGGCTCTCCAGAGAGCGGCCCACCATGGCGGCGATCAGCTCGTTCATGTTGGTTTCCTTGGTGGGTCTGGTCATCACCAGGTTGCCGTCCCGCAGCACCGAGACCTCGTCGCAGATCTCGAAGATCTCGTCCATCTTGTGGGAGATGTAAATCAGTGCGATGCCCTGGGATTTGAGCATCCGCATCATCTCAAACAGCTTGTCGACTTCCTGCACCGTCAGGGAGGAAGTGGGCTCATCCAGAACGATGACCTGGGCGTTGTAGGAGATGGCCTTGGCGATCTCGCACATCTGCCGCTGGGACACCGACATGTTCCGCATGGGCTGGGTCAGGTTCACCGTCATGCCCAGGCGGCGGAACAGGTCTGCCGCCTTGCGCTTCATCTGGCTCTCGTCCACCACGCCCATGCCCTTGACGGGGTAGCGCCCCAGGAACAGGTTATCGGTGACGCTGCGCTCCAGGCACTGGTTCAGCTCCTGGTGCACCATGGCAATGCCATTTTCCAGTGCGTCCTTCGGCCCGGAGAAGCTGACCTCCTTGCCGTTCAGAATGATTTTGCCCTCGTCTTTTTGATAGGTGCCGAACAGGCACTTCATCATGGTCGATTTACCGGCGCCATTCTCGCCCATCAGGCCCATGACAGTGCCCCGCTTCACATCCAGATTGATGTGGTCCAGCACACGGTTGCGTCCGAATGACTTGCACATGCCGCGAATCGACAAGACGATGTCTTCTTTCGGTTCCGCCATTCTCGTCCCTCCAGTCTTAGGTTGGATCCTCTTTGGGGCGGCGTGCCGCCCTCACAAAAAAGGCGCTATTAGGGAGGGCCCTTCTCCCCAATGGAGAATTTCCTTCTCCCTAATAGCGCTCCATTAGAGCCTTGTCAGAGCTCGCTGAATCATTACTGGCTCAGCAGAGCAGTGTAAGAAGTGGCGTTGTCGGTCTTCACCATGTTGATGGCGAATGCATCATACTGGCTGGGGTTGCCCAGACGGTTGGTGATGTTGGACTCGTTCTGGCCGTCGCCGCCGATGTAGTCAACCTTCAGGTTCAGCAGATCGTCGTACTTCTCCAGCAGCGGCTGATAGGTGGCGCTCAGGAAGTTATCTGCTGCGTTGTAGATGTCCAGCCACACGCTCTTCTCGGCGTGGGTAGCGGAATCCAGCTGGTTGGAAACAGGTGCGTAAGGCACGGTGGAATCCAGGTAATCCTCGTAGTTCTCAGCGGTGACTGCAACGTTCAGTGCGTAGTAGGAGCGGGAAGCCTCGTCGTAGTAGTAGACGTCATCGCTCAGCACGTTGCCGGCGTCATCCTCGGTGGCGATACCGGTGTTGATGTCCACGCCGTCCAGAGCATTGCGGATCAGGCGGAGGGTCAGGTAAGCCTGCACGTCAGCGTGCTGGCTGATGGTGCCGCCGTAGCCTTCTGCGATGGCAGCCACTGCGTCAGCGTTGGCGTCGTAGCCGAAGGTGGGAACGCTGTTGGCGCGAGACCATGCGTTGAACATTGCCATGCCCATGCCGTCGTTGTTGGAAACAACGATATCAATCTGGTCGCCCAGAGAAGCGGCCCAGGTGGTGATGGCGTTGCCTGCGGTACCTGCATCCCAGGTAGCACCGGCGGAGTTCTTCATCTCCTGGCTGGCCAGCTCACGGACGGTGTAGGTGGTGCCGTTCACTTCGATGGTGCCATCCTGCACAGCAGTGGCGGAACCGTCGGTGTTGACGCCCACGGGGTCACTGACGATGCCGTTGTCGCCTTCCACTGCGGTGCCCAGAGCGCTGCGAACGCCGCGGGTACGGGCGATGGAGTCGTTGTGGCCGATATCGCCGATGGCCAGCACGTAGCCGATGACGCCGTCGCCGTTGCGGTCGATGGTGTCAGCGTGGGCTTCGATGTAATCCTTGACCATCTGGCCCTGCAGCTCAGCGCCCTGGTTGGCGTCGAAGCCGACGTAGTAGGTGTTGTCGTTGAAGGACAGGGCAGCCTGGTCCAGTTCACCGGTGGTGGAGTTAGAGGGCTGACGGTTGAACCAAATCAGGGGCTTATCCTTGTTGGCCACGGTGCTGGTCTCAGCAGCAGTGCTGGTACCGCCGGACTGTGCGGTGGTGGTGGAAGAACCGGAGCCGCCGCAGGCAGCCAGGCTCAGAGCCATCACAGTAGCCATTGTCAATGCAATCGCTTTTCTCATGTGGATTCTCCTTTTCTTCTATGCATAAAACGGTGGGGAGCGATCGGTCTGTGCTCCCTTTGCTGACTCTATAGTACCGAAAATCCACTGGGAAAACAAGGGCAAAAATCACCGATCGGCATGGTAAAAAACCATGTGATATCAGCAAAATGCAAGTTAATTGATGCAAAGTTATGTGCAATATGCACAAATCCGGCTCATTGGAAAGCAAACAGCGCCTTCTGGCTGTCCATGCTGAACATGTTGTCCAAAGTCACCACCCGGGTGCTGGTATCCATGGTGGCGGGCAGGCGTCCCCCCTGTCCTGCCAGCAGCTGGTAAGCACTCTCCACCCCCATGTAGCCCATGGCGTAGGGGTTCTGGACCACCAGGGCATCCACGCTGCCGTTCTGCAGCCCTTCCACCGTGGCTACGTTGGAATCAAAGCCCACCAGGTACACCCGGCTGGACAGGCCCATCTGGGCCACCGCGGCAGCAGCGCCCACGCTGGTGGGCTCATTGAAGGCCAGCACCACATTGATCTCAGGGTGCCTTTCCAGCATGGCGGTGGTATCAGCCTGAGCCTGGCCGGACTCGGCCAGGGTGTTGACCACCGCCGCCACCCGGGCCCGGCCGCTGTCCTCAAAGGTTTCCCGGGCCCCCTGCTCCCGGCCCTGGCCGTTGGCGCTGCGGACATCGTAGTTGATGATGCCCACCACCAGCTTCCCGCTCATCCCGTCCAGGGCGGCCTGGGCCGCCATCTGGCCGGCGGCATGGTTGTCGGTGCCGATGTAGGTCTCCACCGCCTTGGAATGCACGTTGGAGTCAATGGCCACAATCCGGACCCCCCGGGCTGCCGCCTCGTCAATGGCCTGGGCGCTGTTTTCGTAATCTGCCGCCGAAAACACCAGGGCCTCGGCCCCGGCTGCCACCGCGTCAGCCACCAGCTGGTTCTGGGTCTCATAGTCCTCCTCAGCCTCGGGGCTGGAAATGGTCAACTCCAGGTTGTACTCGGTGGCCGCCGCCTGGGCCCCCGCATACACCGACCGGAAAAACTCACTGGTCTGGGATTTGCCCACCAGGGCTACCTTGTGGCGGGTGCTGGCCGGGGCAGGTTCCTGCCGCCCGCAGCTCCCCAGGCAGGCCGCCAGCAGGGCGGCGGCCGTCAGCAGCGCCCACAGCTTATTTCGTCTCATAGCCATCCTCCTGCCGCACTTTGGGCATCCGGATTTCCACACAGGTGCCCTCGTCCGGCACGCTCTCGATCCGCAGCCCGTACTGTTTGCCGAAATAAATCTTGAGCCGGTCGTTGACATTCCGGATGCCGATGCCGGTGTGGTCTTTGGGTTTCTGGTTCATGATGGCCTGCACCTGTTCCGGGCTCATGCCCACGCCGTCGTCGATGACCCGGAACACAATGTCATCCCCGTCCGGCTTCACCTCCACCTGGATGTGGCCCTCTTCCACCAGCAGGTCCAGGCCATGGTTGATGGCGTTCTCGATGATGGGCTGCAGGGTGATCTTGTTGCACAGGTAATCCAGGCAGGAGGGGTCCACCTGGAAATCGTAGCTGAACCGGTTTTTGTACCGGTACTTCTGGATCTGCAGGTAGCTCTCGGCGTGTTCGATCTCCTTGGCGATGGGGATCAGCTCGTGGCCCTTGCTGATGCTGATCCGGAACAGCCGGGCCAGGGCGTGGACCATCTGGACCGCGTCGGCATTCTGTCCCTGCTCGCACATCCAGGCGATGGAGTCCAGGGTGTTATACAAAAAGTGCGGGTTGATCTGGGCCTGCAGGGCCTTTAGCTCAGTTTTGCGCAGGTTGATCTCCTCCTGGCGCACCGTCACCATCAGCTGCTGAATCCGCACCACCATGTGGCTGAAGGAAGCAGACAGCTCCTGCACTTCCCGGGTGCCGCCCACCGGGTGATAGGTAAAGTGGTCGGCGTCGGTTTCAAACCGCTCCATGGCCTGGGCCAGGCCCCGCAGGGGCCGGCCCAGCAGATTGGACAGCACCCAGCTGGTGAGCACAGTAGCCACCAGCACCAGGACGCCCAGCATCAGGGACAGCCGGACCATCTCGCTCATGTTCCGGTCCACCAGCTCATCCACATAGCTGACGCCCACCACGCGCCAGCCGCTGTCCCCCACGCTCTTCACGCAGGTGATGACGGTGCCATTGTCGTACACACCGTCCGCCATGCCGGCCAGATCGGCGGTGTTCTCACTTTTCAGGTCGGCGTAAATCAGCTGCTGCTGGGGATGGTAGACCAGATTGCCGTCGGAATCCAGCAAAAAGCAGTAGCCCCGGCTGCCGATGCCCACATTGTTGATGGCGCTGGACAGGCTGGAAAAGCTCAGGTCCAGGGACACCCAGGCCGCCTCTCCCCCATCCTGCAGGGGCGCGGTCATGGTGACCACCCAGGGGTAGTACCGGTCAAAAATGGTTTCCACATGGGGCGCCGTCATGTAGGGTTCCGAGGTCCGGCGGGCCCGGTCGTAATCAAAGGACAGGTTGGCCACAATGTTTTCCTTGGGGTCCCGGCCCAGGGTCCAGCAGTCCAGCAGGGCCCCGCCGGGGCTGTAGCTGGTGACGGCCACCACATCGGGCCGGAAGTTCAGAAAGGCATTCAGCATGGAATCACGCCTGGCATCGGACTGGCCCAGGGTCTGCTGGACAATGGACATGGCCTGATCCATATCTTCCAGGTAGCTGGCCACCGTATTGGACACCTGGGCCACCGCCTGTTCGCTGCTGGTGCGGGCATTCTGGACGATGGCCTGGCGATACCGGTTGAGGAACAGCCCGATGCAGCACACCAGGATCACAGCCACCACCCCCACCACCATGCTCACCAGGATGGTGGTGATCCGCAGCCGGGTTTTGGCCGGGCCGGTCATTGGGCCGCCTCCCCCGCCGCAGACTGGAGCCGGCGGCGGAAGGAATTGGGGGATTCCCCGGCATACTTTTTAAAGCAGTAGCTGAAGTAGTGCTGGTCCAGATAGCCGCAGCGCCCCGCCACCTCCTGAATCCGGAGATTGGTGTTCTCCAGCAGCTGGCGGGCCGCCTCCATCCGCTTGCGGATCAGGATATTGATGAAGGTCTCCCCGGCGTATTTCTTGATGCAGGCGCTCAGGTGGTTGGGGCTGACGTCCAGCATCCCGCTGAGGGACACCAGGGACAGATCTGCCTCCATATAATGTTTGTCCAGAGCATCCAGAGCCCGCTGGCACAGGCCTTTGCCACCGCCGGCGGTGGGCTTCAGGTCCCCTACAAACCGCACGCCCCCTTCGGCGGGGTCTGCCTTCTGCATGGCCTCCATGGCCTCCCGGTAGGCATTGTGGAGCTGGGAGAGGTCCGGGGTCATCCGGCTGACGCCGATGCGGCAGCGGCATCCCAGAACACGGTCAGCGATCTGGCAGATTTCGTCGGCCAGAATGTGCATGTACTCCTCAAAATCCGAGGGGTTCCCCAGCAGCACGCTGATCACCCGCCCCGCCGAGAAAAAGCTCACATCCCGCAGGTATTTCACCGCCAGCTTGTTCACTGTGGCTGCAAAGGCCGGCGTGGTGCAGGCCTCCCCCCGGTCCGTCTGAAGGGTCACCGCCATCACAGTGTAGTGGGGCTTGTCCGCCTCGTCCTGCAGCAGGCCGCACTCCACCGCATAGGTGCCGGTGTTGGCATCGGGCTGGGCGTATTCATCCAGCACCAGGGGCATCAGGAACACCGCCCGCTTGTCCTGGCGGGGCGGGGCCTGGGTCTGGGAGGCCTGGCGGAACAGGGCAAACTGAGCATCCATCTTCTGATGCACCGTCCGCAGCTCCGCTGCGATGCCGTCGATGGTCAGGGGCTTGAGCATATAGCTGATGATGTTGTACTGGATGGCCTGCTTGGCATAGGAAAAATCGTCATACCCGCTCAAAAAGGCGATGTTCATGGCAGGACGGATCTCACGCACCTGGCGGGCCAGCTCGATGCCCGAGATGAAAGGCATCCGGATATCGGTGAGCAGCAGGTCCGGCTCCAGCTTTTCCACCAGTTCCAGGGCATCCAGGCCGTTGGTGGCGCTGCCCACCAGGGAAAATCCCAGTTCACCCCAGGGGACCATGGTGCAGACCGCTTCCCGCAGCATATCCTCATCATCGGCCACCACCACCGTATAAACGTTCTTGTGGGTCATGGTACCATACTCCTTTTTCATTCCTGAGCAAAAGATAATTCTATTGTATGAAATCGACCAAAGGAATGCAAGAGGGGCCTGCCTCTTGAAACAAGATGGATCAAAATCTGCCGGCCTCCGGGCGGGCAGAAACACAAAGGGTCCCCATCTGAACGCAGCTATCCGCCTTGCGTTTTGACTGCGACAAAAATCAAATAGAATCAGCATGGTTCTGGTATCAAACAGCCCGGTCCTTTCGGTACAATAGACTTATATAAAACCGTTGCCTTTTCACTTTTATTCAGGAAAGGATGCATCTCAAAATAAGGAGGAACCATTCCATGGAAAACAAAATCACAGCCCCTGCAGCAGGCAAGCAGCTTTCGTACGAGGGTTACACCCTGCAGTGGGAGGACGACTTCAACGCCCCCCAGCTGAACCGGGACGACTGGAACGTGGAGCTGCACCAGCCCGGCTGGGTCAACCACGAACTGCAGGCCTACATCGATTCTCCCGAAACCATTTTCATCGAAAACAGCAACCTGGTACTCAAGCCGGTGGAAGCCAAACACAGCGACGGGACTGTATCTTATGTCTCCGGCCGGGTGAATACCCAGCACAAGCAGGATTTCCAGTACGGCATCTTTGAAGCCCGGATCAAGGTGCCGGCAGGCAAAGGCTTTTTGCCCGCCTTCTGGATGATGCCTACCGAAGAAGAGCGGTATGGCCAGTGGCCCCGGTGCGGGGAAATTGACATCATGGAAGTGCTGGGCCATGATACTGCAAAGACCTATGGTACCATCCACTACGGCAATCCCCACCGCCAGAGCCAGGGCCATTTCGCCCTGGCATCCGGCGACTTCGCAAAGGAGTACCACAACTACGCCGTTCAGTGGGAACCGGGCAAGATCAGCTGGTATCTGGATGGCCAGCTGTTTTTCTCGGAAACCCAGTGGTATTCGGTCACCGAGGGCCGGGGCCAGGTGCCCTACCCCGCCCCCTTTGATCAGCCCTTCTATATCATCCTGAATCTGGCTGTAGGCGGCGACTGGCCCGGCAGCCCCGATGAAACCACCGACATGGATCAGGCAGACCTCCGGGTGGACTGGGTCAGAGTCTACCAGAAAAAGGCATAAATTCCCCGGCAACGCAAAACCCCCGGCTGTACTGACAGCCAGGGGTTTTTATCATTCAGGAAAGATTATCCCCGCAAATCTTTGGCCAGGGCCATCAGACGGCCTGCGCAGGCACGGATTGCTTCTTCGGAGAGGTCACCCCGGGCCCAGGCGGCGCGGATATCCGCATCGTCGTTGGGATTGCCCGGCATAATGACATCGTTGCCGGCCCAGGCGCATTTCCAGGGCGTGCTGCCGTCGGCAGGCACAGTGGTGTTCCAGTCCGACATCATCAGGCCGCCGAAGCCCCATTCCTGCCGGGCCACCACGGTGCACAAATCCCGGTTGTTGGCGGAGTAAACGCCGTTGATCCGGTTATAGGACGTCATGATGGCGGCGGGCTCGGCCTCCTTGACAGCGACTTCAAAGCCGCGGAGATAGATTTCCCGCAGCGCCTGCTCCGAGACCTGGACATCCACGCCCATCCGGTTGTCCTCCTGGTTGTTGCAGGCGAAGTGCTTGATGGTGACGCCGCACCGGCCGTCCTTCTGGACGCCCCGGGTGACGGCAGCCGCCAGCAGGCCCGACAGCAGCGGGTCTTCCGAGTAGTATTCAAAGTTGCGCCCGCACAGGGGGTTGCGCTGGATGTTCATACCGGGCGCCAGCCACAAATCCACCCCCAGCTCTTTCATTTCGGCGGCGATGGCCTGGCCGAACTCCTCCATCAGGCCGGTATCCCAGCTCTGGGCCAGGGCCGTACCCACCGGGAAGGCCGTACAGAACTGGTACCAGGTGTCCGCGTTCTTGTGCTGGACCGGCGTCTCCAAAAAGCCGTTTTCCAGAGAGCCCAGCACACCGACGCCATAGACCCGGCCGGTGGCCCGGTCGGTCTGATAGCTTTGGCGGAGCCGCAGCCCGGCAGGCCCGTCGGCCATGATGAGGGAGGGAACCCCTCTGGACTCTTCCAGGGCCTCGGAAGTTTCTCCCGCCGAGCCCGGTACCCGGACGCCCGCCGAGCCCAGGGTGCTGGTGCCCTTGGTGATGTTGCCGTAGAGCAGCGGGATCAGCTCCTCCACAGGGCCCTCTGCCTGAGGCGGTTCTGCGCAGGCCGCCTGCGGCTGGGGCTGCGGTACAAAGTCATAGACCGGAAGATGGCTGTCCAGGGCAGCAGCCTGCCGGGCGGTTTCGGATGCCCCCAGCTCTTCAAAGGGGACCTGTACCGGGCAGATGGGATGGGTCTGCTCGATGCAGACATCTTCCTCCACCCGGATAACGGCGCAGGGGGTCAGCGCAGCGCTGCTGTTCCCGATCCACACGCCGTACAGTCCTTTCTCAACCATCCATCCCTGTTTTTCAGCAGAGAATGAGGCAAAGACTTTCTGGGGGATGGAGATGGTCAGGGTCTGGCTCTGTTCCGGCGCCAGCAGGAGGGTCTTGGCAAAACCGGCCAGCCGGCGCAGCTCCCGGGCGCTGCCCTTCTGGGGGCAGGACAGGTAGACCTGCACCACCTCACGGCCTGAGAAGCAGAACCCTACATTTTTCACCAAAGCACTTACTTCCACGGCCCCAGGCTTTGCCTGCAGCCCCGCCATCCGGATCTCAAAAGTGGTATAGGACAAACCGTACCCGAAGGGAAACAGAGGCTTGACGCCAAAGCTGTCAAAATACCGGTAGCCCACATAGATTCCCTCGCGGTAAACCGACCTGCTCAGGTCGCCGCTGAGGACGCCGAAATGATCGGCTTCGGGATAGTCGCTGTACCGCCGGGCCCAGGTGGCGGTGAGTTTGCCCTCCGGGGTGACTTTTCCCAGCAGGACATCCGCCACGGCTTCCCCTCCCTGCTGGCCCGGCTGGGAAATCTGCACCACCGCCTCAATGTGGGTGGCCACATCCAGCAGATCGGTCAATTCAATGGGGCCGCCGGCATTGAGCAGCAGAATGATGGGCAGACCCACGCTGTTCAGGCTGCGCAGCTCCTCCCATTCCTGGTCGCTGAGATAGTAATCCCCTTTTTCCAGCCGGCGGTCCTTGCCCTCGCCTGAAATACGGCTGAGGACGTAAACAATCACCGAGGCCCCTTCCACATCCTGGGGCAGAACAGGGCGGCCCTGGGGCAGGACAAAGGGATGGGAAGCATAGGCGTCAAAGGGATTTTCCACCTGTTTGGCTGCTTCCAGCACCTGGGCTTTCCAGGCAGAGCGGGCAGCTTTGTAGCGGGCTTCATAGTCTGCGAGCCAGCCTGTGCTGGTGATGGTGAGGCCGGCCGCCTGCAGGCCTTCGAAAATCGAGACATTGGCACGGTTATTCACATCGCCCGAACCGATGCCCCCCTTGACGGTCCGGCTGGCGCCGGTGCCGAACAAAGCCACTGCAGACACCGGCTCCAGCGGCAGAACACCGGTATTTTTGAGCAGAACGATGCCCGATGCCGCAGCCCGGCGGGCCAGGGCTGCATGGGTCCGTTCACGGGCAGAAGGGATTGTTTCATGGGTGCCGCTGTGGGCAGAAATGGATGCCATAAAAAACCTCCTGAAAACACCACCGCAAGGGAAAAAGCCGCCATAGGACGTTGCTATGGCGGCTTTCCCCTGTGCAATGATGGAGAATGATGATGAAGAAGATAAAGGAGAACTCTGTTTACTCTTTGACGCCGCCCAGGGTAATGCCGGCAATGATGTACTTGGAAAGCAGCAGATAGACCAGGATGATGGGGACGATGGCCACCATGATCATCATGTAAATCTTGCCCATGTCAAAGTTCATGTAATCGGCGCCACGGAGGGTAGCAATCAGGATGGGGACGGTCATCTTGTCCTTGGACTGGATGATCAGGGCGGGAACGAAGTAGTTGTTCCAGGAACCCACGAAGGAGAAGATGGCCTGCACCGCAATGGCGGGCTTCATGATGGGAAGGACGATCCGGTTGAAGGTGCGGAATTCACCCGAACCGTCGATCCGGGCTGCCTCCACCAGAGACAGGGGCAGCGAGGATTTCAGGTAGCTGTACATGAAGTAGAAGACAGCCGGCGATGCGATGGAAGGGATAATCAGAGGCCACAGGGTGTCATACAGGCCCATATTGGTCATCAACCGCAGGAAGCCCATGGCGGTGACCTGGGTGGGCATGACCAGGATGGCCATGATGAAGGTGAAGGCGAACTTTTTCAGCTTAAAGTTGTAGGCATACAGGCCGTAGGCCGTCAGAGCCGAAAAGTAGGTGCACAGGGCAGCCGAGCTGGCCGACACGATCAGGCTGTTGAGGATGCCCTTGAACATGGGGAAGCTGCCGTCGTTGGCCACGTTCTTCAGGTTTTCCAGGAAGTAGTTGCCCGGCAGCCAGGAGAAGCCCTTCTGCAGGTCCGCGTGGGAGCGGGTGGAGTTGACGATCAGGATATAGAAGAAGAACAGGCACAAAAAAGACAGAATGGCCAGAACAATATAAGCAAGGATGGTCTCACCGGTTTTGTTTCTGTGGTGTCTCATGCCTTGGCGCCCCCTTTCTGTTTGGCAGGCTTGACAGCGGTATCATCCTTGCCGTTGGTCATCCGGTAAACGAAGAAGCAGAGGATGCCGCTGACGATGAACAGGAACACCGACAGAGCACCGGCCATGCCGTAGTTGCGGCTCTTCAGGTGGTTGTTCAGGAACATGATCAGGGTCATGGAGGTGCGGTCGGGAGCGCCCTGGCCGTTGGTGAGGATCTGGGGCACGTCGAACATCTGCAGGCCGCCGATGATGGATGTAATCAGGGTGTAGGCCAGGATGGGACGGATCAGAGGCAGGGTGATGGAGAAAAAGCGCTTGACACTGCCGCAGCCGTCCAGCTCGGCGGCCTCGAAGATCTCGGGGCTGATGCCCATGATGGCAGCCATCAGCATGATGGTGGTGTTGCCGAACCACATCAGGAAGTTCATCAAACCGATCAGGGCCCGGGTGCCGAAGGTGGTGCCCATGAAGTCAATGGGCGCATCGGTGATGCCGAGGCTCATCAGGATGGAGTTGATGGGGCCGCTGTTGGAGAACAGGGCGAAGAACAGCATGGCGAAGGCCGAGGCCATAATCAGGTTGGGCAGGTAGATGACCACCTTGAAGAACTGCTTGCCCCGGATTTTCAGCCGGATATCGGTGAACCAGTTGGCCAGCAGCAGGGCGATGACGATCTGGGGTACAAAGCCGATCAGCCACAGGATCAGGGTATTGCCGGCATACTGGAGCAGATCCGACTCCAAAAGGCTCTTGTAGTTTTCCAGACCCACAAAGTTGGGGCCGATCTCCTTGATGCCCGAGCGGTAGTACTCATAGAAGCTGTAGCGGATGGTGTCCACCAGCGGGATCAGGGAAAAGATGAAAAAGCTCAGAAAGAACGGGATGATAAAGATATAACCCCATTTTGCGTAGCTCAAATGTTTGCGTTTTGGTTGTTTCATAGGTCACCGTTCCTTTCTCACAAAAGGCCGCCGCTGCTTATGCGCAGCGGCCGGCTTTTCCAAAGACAGGCAGTTTACTCTGCCCACTCCACAGCGGTGATGTCGGGATAGCGCTCCATGATAGCTGTCTCAAAGTTTTCCTTGGCCCGTTCAAAGTCCACGTTGCCCTGGAAGTAATCGCTGAATGCGTTCTGGATCAGCTCGACGCAGCCCTGGTCGTAGGAGGACAGGGGTGCAATCTTGATGTTCTCAGCCACCGGTGCAAAGTACTCGTAAGCATTCTGGCCGCCCAGGAAGCTGGAGGCAAAGCTGTCGTCGGTGGCTGCTTCCCGCATGCCGCTCATGGTGTTGGTGAAGTCCAGATAGTCCTTGGAGATCTTCAGCAGGTTGTCCTTGTTGGAGGTCAGGGCCAGGATGATGTCGCGGACATGCTCCAGGTTATCGGTGCCGGTGCAGGCGTGGATGTAAGAGCCGCCCCAGTTGTATTCCTGGGGAGGATTGGTGACAGCCCAGGCTCCCTCGGGGCCGTCCCAGTTGGGGGCCAGGGTGAAGTCGATGCCCCAGGCGGGCAGCAGGAAGGCAAACACCTTGGAAGCGGAGCCCATGGCCTTGTTCCAGTCGTCGTTGAACTGGCCCTTGACCGTCTTGTCCAGGTAGCCGGCATCCAGCCACTCTTTGGAATCGCTGATCCAGTTCATGATCTGCTGATCCACTTTGCAGACTGTCTCGCCGGGTGCCACCCAGGACTGGCTGATGCTGTTGCCGTACAGGCGGAAGGTGTCGGCGTAAGAGGAGAAGGTGTAGTAGCCCTTGGCCTTCAGTTCTTCTGCAGTGGCCTTGAGGGTATCCCAGTCCTTGACCTTCTCGCCCACAGCGGCGGGGTCGTCGGTGCCGAAGACATCCTTGGCAATGTCACGGCGGTAAACCAGCAGGCCCGGGCAGCACTGCCAGGTGGAACCGCGCTGGACGCCGTTCTGGTCGGAAGCGGTGGTCTTGGTGAAGGGATACTGGTCGGCCAGGTCGGTGTCGGGGTCGATGCCCAGGTCGGTCAGGGGCATGGCCACGTCGGCCTCGGCGTCGGTGTACTTGTAGACGTAGTCGGTCTCGGACAGGAAGATGTCCACCTTGTCATCGGTGGAGCCGGAAGCCTGGTTCAGCAAGGCCTCGTCCAGTTTCTGCTGATAGACGCCGTCCTGGTTGGGGTTGATGATCCAGTGGATTTCGGTGCCGTCTTTCAGGGTGGTGACGGTGCCGTCGGACGAAGTGCTTTCCACTTCGGAATAAACAGCTTCCAGACGGGTGCGGAACTCGTCGTTCCAGCTGTAGATATTGATCACTTTTCCTTCAGCTGCGGCGTCTGCGCTGCCGCCCGATGCGGCAGTGGAGTTCCCGCCACAAGCGGCCAGGACGCCGGCGGCGCCCACGGCGCCGGCACCCTTCAGGAACGAGCGGCGGCTGATGGCACAGGATTTCTTCTCATTCATAGTACGAACCTCCTCTGTAATCTCACGGCCCGGACCTTGGTGTCCGGCGCCTTTTGTGTTTTTATTATATCGGATCAATTCCCGGCGAATATATAACCATTCCACAAAAAATATCAAATTCTTGACAACGTTTTGTGCCGATAGATAAATAGCGTCATGATTCTGACACTTTGATTCATGGTTTTGATTTTTGCCGCTGACCCCTTTCTATATAATAAAATCGACATCTTGCCATAGAAAGGAGAGACATCATGAACCACCTGCAATTCGTGGATCAATACGGCAGCTTCGCCATGGACAAGCCGGAAAATGTCAGTTATCTGTACTTTCCCCTGGCCTCCGAGACAGGGCTGAAAAGCGCTCTCACCCCCAATCTGGGAGGGGACGCCAAAATCGACCAGGAGACTTTTTTGCTGGAACCGGTCAGCGCCGAAAATCTCCACAGCAACCGCGGTGTGCGGAACTTCTGGCTGGTGGACGAGGATGGGCAGGCATTCTCGGTGTCGGGCGCCTCGGCCCGACAGGAAGCCGACCGCTTTACCCCGGCCCAGGACGACAGCCGGCTCACCGCCGGCCTGATGTGGCAGACGGTGGAGCGCACCGCCAAAGACCTGGGCCTTGACACCCGGGTGACAGCCTTCTGCCCCCGGCAGGACAATGTGGAGATCCTCTGCGTCACGGTGCGCAACCAGCAGAATCAAACCCGCCGGCTGACCCCCATCGCAGCCATCCCCCTGTATGGCCGCAGCGCCGACAACATCCGGGACCACCGGAATGTGACCTCGATGCTCCACCGGATCTGGACCACCGAAAACGGGGTGATGGTCCGGCCCACCATGTCCTTTGACGAGCGGGGCCACCGGCCCAACCACAAAGTATATTATGTATGCGGCTTTGGGCCCGAGGGCCAGAAACCGGAGGCCTTCTACCCCACTGTGGAGTCCTTCCTGGGCGAGGGCGGGACCTATCTTCACCCCCGCGCCGTCTATGAGCAGTATCCCGGGGTCAAGGCCGGCAGCACCGCAGAAGGCCGGGAGGCCATGGGGGCCTTCCGGTTCCCGGCCATCACCCTGGCCCCCGGCCAGGAAGCCCATTATGTCCTGCTGCTGGGGGTGGAGGACAGCCAGGAAGCCGTTGGAGCCGTTTGGGGCAAGTACCACAGCTGGGACCAGGTACAGGCCGCACTGGACGACACCCGCAGCTACTGGAAAGAAAAAGTCAACGTCTCTTTCCGCACCGGGGACCCGGACTTTGACAACCTGATGAAATGGGTCTGCTTCCAGCCTTTCCTGCGGCGGCTCTTCGGCTGCTCCTTCCTCCCCCACCATGATTACGGCCGGGGCGGCCGGGGCTGGCGGGATCTCTGGCAGGACTGCCTGTCCCTGCTGCTGATGGACCCCGGCGACGTGGGCCGGATGATTGAGAAGAATTTCGGCGGTGTCCGGATCGACGGCACCAACGCCACCATCATCGGGGCCGGCGACGGCAATTTCATCGCCGACCGCAACGGCATCGCCCGGGTCTGGATGGACCACGCCCTCTGGCCCCAGATGACCACCAAGCTCTACATCGACCAGACCGGCGATGTGGAAATCCTCAACCGCCAGGCTCCTTATTTCAAGGATGCCCAGGCCGTGCGCGGTACCCAGATCGATGCCGCATACCAGCCGGAGCAGGGCGGCTGGCAGCGTACAAGCCAGGGGGAAATCTACACCGGCACCATCCTGGAGCATTTGCTGATCCAGCAGCTGGCCGCGTTCTACGAGGTGGGCGAGCACAACATCTGCCGCCTCCGGGGCGCAGACTGGAATGACGCGCTGGACATGGCCGCCGAGCGGGGCGAAAGCGTGGCCTTCACCTGCGCCTACGCCGGCAACCTGCGGGAACTGGCCGGGATGATCCGGCTGCTGGAGCGCACCACCGGGGTACATACCACCCGGGTCCTGGAAGAGCTGCTGGTTCTGTGCGGCGACCAGACCGAAGCCTTTGACGACGCCCGGGCAAAGCAGGACATTTTGACCCGGTACGCCGCCCGCTGCGCCCACCAGGTCAGCGGCAACCAGGTGGAGGTATCTCTGGCACAGCTGGCCGACGGCCTGGAACAAAAGGCAGACTGGCTCACCGGCTGGCTCCAGAAACACGAGTGGATCGACGCCGGAACAGCGGAGGGCTGGTACAACAGCTACTACGACAACCATGGCCGGGCGGTGGAAGGCATCTTCCCCGAAGGAGTGCGGATGATGCTGACCGGCCAGGTGTTCGCCATCATGGGCGGCGTGGCGACTGAACAGCAGATCCGGCAGATCACCGCCAGCGCCGACCACTACCTCTACCGGAAGGAAATCGGCGGCTACCGGCTGAACACCGATTTCCATGAACTGAAGTTCGACCTGGGGCGGATGTTCGGCTTCGCCTACGGGGAAAAAGAAAACGGGGCTGTTTTCTCCCACATGGCTGTGATGTACGCCAACGCCCTGTACCGCCGGGGCTTTGTGCAGGAGGGCTGGAAAGCCCTGAAAACCCTGGCAGACACCGCCCTGGACTTCGACACCAGCCGCATCTATCCCGGCATCCCGGAATATTTCCGGGCCGACGGCCGGGGCATGTACCACTATCTGACCGGCGCCGCCAGCTGGTACATGATGACCATGATCACCCAGGCCTTCGGCGTCCGGGGCGAAGCCGGCGATCTGCTGCTTCAGCCCAAACTCACCGCATCCCAGTTTGACGCCGACGGCAGCGCCTCGGTCCATGTGACCTTTGCAGGCCGCCGGCTGGAAATCCGCTTCCGCAATCCCGGGAGGCTGGAATATGGGCAGTACCGCATTCAGAACGTCCTCTGCGGCGGCGCCCAGCTGTGTGCAGGCAGCTGTGACAGCGTCCTGATCCCCCGCCGGGTGATCAAGGCCCTTCCGCTGGAGCAGGAACAGGTTTTCACTGTGGATCTGGGATAAAATTGGCAGGAATGATTTTTTGATAAAGCCCAAAAGGGCAGAAAGCAATACGTATGAGATACGGATATTTTGATGACAAAGCCCGCGAATATGTGATCGACCGTCCCGACACCCCGGCCCCCTGGGTCAACTATCTGGGGTCGCCGGCCTACGGCGCCATCATCTCCAACAACGCCGGCGGCTACAGCTTCGAGCGGTCGGGGGCCAACGGCCGGGTTCTCCGGTATGTGTTCAACCAGTTCGACCAGCCTGGCCGGTACATCTATCTGCGGGATGATGCCAGCGGGGACTTCTGGTCCGCTTCCTGGCAGCCGGTGGCCAAGGACCTGAAAGACTACCAGGTCAAGTGCTGCCATGGCATGGGCTACACCCGGATGGAGGCCAGCTATGCAGGCATCTCCTCCCAGGCAGTCTACTATGTCCCCCAGGGCAAAGCCTATGAGGTCTGGGCCCTCACCGTCACCAACAACTCGGACCGGGACCGCAGCCTGACCCTCACCGGCTATGCCGAGTTCACCAACCACAGCAACTACGAGCAGGACCAGGTGAATCTTCAGTATTCCCTCTTCATTGGCCGGACTGTATTTGAAGGCAACCGGATCACCCAGCAGATCCACGGCAATCTGGACGCCCTGGCCCAGGGGGAGGATGTGGACGACAAGACGGTGACCGAGCGGTTCTTCGGCCTGGCCGGCGCACCGGTCTCCTCCTACTGCGGAGACAAGACAGCCTTCCTGGGGGCTTATCACGGCTACGGCAACCCCCAGGGGGTGGCAGCCGGGGATCTGGGCAACGTGGAAAGCTACAACGAGAACAGCTGCGGCGCCCTCTCCTGCAAAGTGAAGCTGGCCCCCGGCCAGAGCAAAACCATCCTGTTTGCCACCGGCATGAAGCCCTCGGCCGAAGCCGCCGCCATCCTGGCGGGCTACGCCGACCCCGCCGCCCGGGTGCAGCAGGAGGTGGACGCCCTGAAAACTGAATGGTACAGCCGGTTCAACCACCTGCAGGTGAACACCCCCGACCCCGCCTTCAACACCATGCTGAACACCTGGAACGCCTATAACTGTTTTATTACCTTCATCTGGTCCCGGGCTGCCTCCCTGATTTACTGCGGCCTGCGGAACGGCTACGGCTACCGCGATACCGTGCAGGACATCCAGGGCATCATTCATCTGGAGCCGGAAATGGCCTGTGAAAAGATCCGCTTCATGCTGTCGGCCCAGGTGGACAACGGCGGCGGCCTGCCGCTGGTCAAGTTCACCCACAACCCCGGCCATGAGGACACCCCCGACGATCCCTCCTATGTGAAGGAAACCGGCCACCCTGCCTACCGGGCCGACGATGCTCTGTGGCTCTTCCCCACCGTCTACAAATATGTGGCTGAGAGCGGCAACCTCGCCTTCCTGGATGAGGTGATTCCCTTTGCCAACAGAGATCAGGGCACCGTCTACGAGCACCTCAAGCGGGCGGTGGAGTTCTCTCTCAACCATCTGGGCCCCCACGGCCTGCCCGCCGGTTTGTATGCCGACTGGAACGACTGCCTGCGGCTGGGCGCCAACGGCGAATCGGCTTTTGTGGCCTTCCAGTTCTATTACGCCATGCGGATTCTGCGGCAGTTTGCCGCCCACCGCGGCGCCGACCAGGATGTGCGCTGGCTGGATGAGAAGCTGGCCGAGTACCAGGGCCGCATCCAGGAGCTGTGCTGGGACGGCGACCGGTTCATCCGGGGCTTCACCGAGGCCGGGGAGCGGATCGGCGAAGCCGCCGCACCCGAGGCCAACTTCTGGCTGAATCCCCAGAGCTGGGCTGTCATCAGCGGCCTGGCAGATTCGCACCAGGCCGACACCATCATGGAAGGGGTCAGCCAGCGGCTGAATACTGCATACGGCGCCGTCCTGATGGACCCGCCCTACCATGCCCACGCCTTTGACGGCGCCCTGGCTGTCATCTATAACCCTGGCACCAAGGAAAACGCCGGCATCTTCTCCCAGTCCCAGGGCTGGCTGATTCTGGCCGAGGCCCTGTGCGGCCACGGGCAGCGTGCCTTCGGATACTTCACCGAGAACGCCCCTGCCGCCCAGAACGACCGGGCCGAAATCCGCCATCTGGAACCCTACTGCTACGGGCAGTTCACCGAAGGCCCCGCCAGCAAGCACTTTGGCCGGTCCCAGGTCCACTGGCTCACCGGCACAGCCTCCACCGTGATGGTGGGCTGTGTGGAAGGCATTCTGGGCCTGCGGCCTGATCTGGACGGCCTGCGCCTGGCCCCCGCCATCCCCAAAGAGTGGGACAGCTTCACCATGGAAAAAGACTTCCGGGGCCGCCGGCTTCACATCCGGGTGGAGAACCCCGATCATCGTGAATCCGGCTGCCGCAGCCTGACCCTCAACGGCCAGGCCATGCCGGACAACTACATTCCCGCTTCCGCCCTTCAGGACGAAAACGAAATCATCCTTACCCTGTAATCCACAAAAAAAGACCGCCGGATGCTGCTTCTGGGGAGAAGGCAGCACCCGGCGGTGCTTTTGTTTTCAGATCAGGTGGTCAGACCGGCGCTGTTCCCGGCGCGATCTGTGCGGGGAGACTCGCTGCCCCACTCCACCATATAGTAGGTGTCCCGGTATTTTTGGGAGTCATCCCCACCACCTCCCGGAATTGTTGAATAAAGTGGCTCTGGGAGGAAAAAGAAAGACGGTTTGCGATGTCGATCATCGAGTCGTTGCTGAACCGCAGCAGGTTTTTGGCCATATCAATTTTGCGGTTGCGGATGTAGGCGCTGACCGAAACCCCGGTCTCTTTTTTGAACAGCCGGGACAGGTAGCTGGAAGACACCCCCAGCGCGTCCGCCAGATCCTCAATGGTGATTCGCTCCTTGATATGGGCGTAAATGTATTCCTTGCAGGCATTGATATGTTTGGAATTGGTGTTGCTGTGGTGGTAACGGCGCATCTTTTCGGCGTAATCCATCACCATCTCATCGTGCAGATGCTTGATCTCGTCGACGGTATGGATATCGTCCAGCTTCTGGATATAAAAATCGCTCAGCCGGAACGCCTGTTCCAGCTCCATGCCGTGCTGGCGGCACATCCGCGTCACCATGGCTGTGGTAACCACGAAATGATATTTCAGGTTGGTGATGGGGTCCTTGGACAAAACGCCAACCCCTTCTGAATCCATAAAACGGCCCTGTTCGCAATTTTTTCGGACGGCATCCACATCGCCGTTGGCCACGGCACGGTAGAACAAAAATTCTTCGCTGGGCTCACGGTGCTCCATCTCATCGATGTCATCGTTGGCCTCGATCACAAGCCATTCATCTTTGTAGCTCATTGCCGCATCTCCTTGAACCGTTTTTTCGCCGTCCTGCTTAAAAACCCGCGTTTATGGGGTCTCATTATTGTCAAATATACTATAACACAGCAGAGAAAACTTCTCAAGTTCTTGAAGATAGATCTTATTGCTGAATCTTTAACGCCAACGGTTCCATTCCGTCCAACGGATTAAATCCATACACAGCTTTTGTGGGTGTGCTCTGCGGGGCGCACCTTTTTATTTTCCCGGTCCGGATGGAACAAGCCTGTCCAGCCGGGCTTTTTGAGCCCCCCGATTCAGTTGGCCCAGGAAAACAAAAAGTCCGAACTTCTTTCTTTCGAAAAAAGTTCGGACTCTTTGGTGCAGTTAAGCAATCCAAATCCGAACCAATTTCCCTTGTCACAGCCTCTGTAGCTTGGGCAAAGGAAACGGTCTCCGTCCCTTCCTTGTAGTTGAAGGTAATGAGCATTTTGTCATCGTACAGGTAGATGGCGTTGATAAAAGTGTCAATCAGTGCCTGACGCTGCTCCTTTTGGGAGAGGTCCAGCTTGCGGAACCGGTTCAGCCAGAACCGCACAAAGTCCTCGCTGAGCTTGGGCTTTGCCAGCCGCTCCTCGGCGATCTTGGCTTCCAGCTCTTTCTTCTGTGTTTCCAGGGCTTCCAGTCTTTCTTTGGTGGAACTGGTTAGAATGCCAGCCTGGATGGCGTTGAGCATATTCTGGATGCCGGTCTCTGTTTCCCGAAGCTGCTTCTCATAGAGTGGCAGGTTGGTATTTTCTTTGTTTTGCAGCTCCATTACACTGGAAACAATGGAATCAATCACGGTATCGTCCATAATAAGAGCTTTGGTTTTTGCAATCACCAAATCTTCCAGCCACTGCTTGCGGACGGTTTTCTTTTGGCAAGACTTTCTCTTTTTAACTGTTGCGCATTTATAGTACCGGTGCACGTCCCCGGAACGGCTGGTACCGCTCTCCCCGAACATCAAGGAACCGCAGTAACCGCAGAACAGTTTGGTAGTCAGAAGATAGTCGTCCTCTGCCTTGAACCGCCCCATATTGTGCGGACAGTACAAAAAAGAGGCCTGCAAGGGGTAGAAGTAAACGAATCAAAGACTGGCCTGGCGAAGCGAGAGCGGAGCC
>CAJFNF010000030.1 GCA_904394215.1 uncultured Faecalibacterium sp. | reverse complement strand
CGTTTTCTGTGTCAGCGCGTACAAACGCGAGCCACGTCCGCCGGCAAGGATCATTGCCACGATTTCTTTTGCCATAACTTTATTCTCCCCTTTTGCTTTGCGCCCCTGTCGGTCAGGGGCGAAAATCAACATACAGTAACAACCCCATCAGGCCCCCCGGCCTGCCGGTTGTGCGCCGCCTTATTCTTCAGCGGCTTTTTCCGCCTTGGTCTTGCGCCGGGTGGTCTTTTTCCCGGTCTTGGCCTCTTTTTCAGCCTTGGTTTCCTTGGCGGGGGCGCCCTTTTCCACCTTGGATTTGGTGGTGCGCCGGGTGGTGGTCTTTTTCTCGCCGGCGGCCTCCGTCTTTTTGGCGGTGGTCTTCTTGGCGGCGGTCTTGGCGGTGCCGGACTTGGTGGTCCGGGCCTTGGTCTCCTTCTTCTCGGGCACCTGGAAGTACAGGGTGCTCAGGGGCGGCAGGGTCAGGGTAATGCTCTGATCAAAGCCGTGCTTGGGGGCCTTCTTGGAGCGAATGTTCTTGTTGTGGTACTTGCCCGAACCGCCGAAGGCGGCGTCATCGCTGTTGAGGATCTCCTTGTAGCTGCCGGACACCGGCGCGCCCATGGTGTAGCCCTCCCGCAGGATGGGGGTGAAGTTGCAGACCACCAGGATCTGTTTGCCCGCGGCGTCCTTTCGCAGGAAGGCCACGATGCTCTGCTGGTAGTCGTCCGGGACAATCCACTGGAACCCCTCCCAGCTGTAGTCCACCTGCCAGAAGGCGGGCTGGTCCTTGTAGAACTGGTTGAGGGTCTTGACGTAAAGCTGGAGCTCCTTGTGCTTGTCGTAGTCCAGCAGCATCCAGTCCAGCGGCTTGGCCTCATACCACTCGTTGAACTGGCCGAACTCCTGGCCCATGAACAGCAGCTTCTTGCCGGGGTGGGCCATCATGTAGCCGTAGAAGGTGCGGAGGTTGGCGAACTTGTCGTCGTACTCGCCCGGCATCTTGTTGATCAGGCTGCACTTGCCGTGGACCACCTCGTCGTGGCTGATGGGCAGCACGAAGTTCTCGCTGAACGCATAGAAGAAACTGAAGGTGACTTTGTTGTGGTTGTAGGAGCGGAACAGGGGATCGGTCTTCATGTAGCTGAGCATGTCGTTCATCCAGCCCATGTTCCACTTGAAATTGAAGCCCAGGCCGCCGTCCGAGGCCGGCTTGGTGACTTTGGGCCAGGCGGTGGACTCCTCTGCGATCATGTACTTTTCGGGGTGGCGGGTCAGGATGGCGGTGTTCAGCTTCCGCAGGAAGTCGATGGCCTCCAGGTTTTCCTTGCCGCCGTTGACGTTCTGCTCCCACTCGCCGTCCCGGCGGTTGTAATCCAGGTACAGCATGGAGGCCACAGCGTCCACCCGCAGGCCGTCGATGTGGTACTGCTCCAGCCAGTACAGGGCGCTGGAGATCAGGAAGCTCTGGACTTCCTTCATGCCGAAGTTGAAGACCATGGTGCCCCACTCTTTGTGCTCGCCCCGGCGGGGGTTGGGGTCCTCATAGCAGGGCTCGCCGTCAAACATGTACAGGCCGAACTGGTCTTTGGGGAAGTGGGCGGGCACCCAGTCCATGATCACGCCGATGCCGGCCCGGTGCATCTTGTCCACAAAGGCCATCAGGTCTTTGGGGGTGCCGTAGCGGCTGGTGGGGGCGAAGTAGCCGCTCACCTGGTAGCCCCAGCTGCCGTCATAAGGGTATTCCATGATGGGCAGCAGCTCCACATGGGTGTAGCCCATGTCGGTGATGTAGGGGATCAGCAGGTCGGCCAGCTCGGAGTAGTTGTAGGGGATGTATTTGTCCTTGTCCTCCGGGTCCTGCTTCATCTTCCAGCTGCCGGCGTGCATCTCGTAGATGTTCATGGGGCCGTTGATGTGGTCCCTGGCCTTCTGGGCATCCATCCACTGGCTGTCGGTCCAGCCGAAGCCGGACAGGTCATAGACCTTGCTGCCGTTGGAAGGACGGGTCTCGGCATGGAGGGCATAGGGGTCGGCCTTGAACACCAGATCCCCGGCCCGGGTGGTGACGCAGTACTTGTAGACGTCGAACTCCTTCATCCCCGGGATAAACAGCTCCCAGATGGAGGCGCCGTCGCTCTTTTTCATGGGGTGGCTGCCGGGCTTCCAGCTGTTGAAGTCGCCCACCACGCTGACGGCGGTGGCATGGGGCGCCCAAACCCGGAACATGACGCCCTTTTCGCCGCCCTGCTCGGTCAGATGGGAACCAAAAAACCGCTGGGCCTCATAGTTGTTGCCCTGCTTATACAAATAAACCGGAAGATCGTCCTCGGGGTTCAGGTTCTTCAGCACAGGCTGTTTTTCGGCTGCCGGTGCGGCCGCTGCCTGGGACATCGGTTCCGCGTTTTGTTTCATTTCATCGGTCTGTTTCATATATGTGCAGCTCCTCCCTGGCGCAGACGGACGCCAGCCCGCAATTTCTGCATAATGTTTGAGGCCTGCCGCTGTGCGGCCATGGCCCCGGTTGTATCTACATTACTATATTAAATAATTCTAGGTGATTTTTCAAGGCCTTTTTCATAAAATCCGCTATAATCTTTTCTCTGAAAAATCCGGAAATAGACAACAAGCACAAAATCTGACATTTTTTCTATGCAAACCTGACATAGCTTTTCCCCCAAATACAAAAACCCCCGTTCCTCTGCGCACACAAGAGGAACGGGGGTTTTGAAGCTTGTTTTTACAGGGGCACCTCAGCCAACCACATACACGTTGACGTTGATGGCGCCGTTGAGGACCGATTCGGCATAGGTTTCATAGAACAGGTCCACCAGAACATGGCCGTTCTGGAGGGCGATGCCGGTGTCGGTGGCCACCGCATAGCCGTAGACAAACCGGCCGTCGGTGGAGGTGATATACAGCAGGGACCCGTAGGGGATCACATCGGGGTCAACGGCTACAGTGCCGTACCCCAGCCCCAGGCCGGAAGCGCCCTTGCCGCTGCGGGAGTAATAACCGGTGGCCTTGCCGGTCAGCACTTTTGTGTAACTGGAAGGCGGGTTGGTGGTGCCGTCGGGGCCGGTCAGGGGAGAGACCGGGGCGCCGGCGCCGTATGTTTTAATCCGTGCGTCGGTGGGTTCCACGGTGGTGGTCACATCGGTGACCACGCTGTTTTCCAGCTCGCCGTCCACCCAGCGGTGGCGGGTGGTGACGGCACACTGGCCGTTGGAGCCGGCCTGCAGGGTGGTGACGCGGTCGGTGTCACGGAAGTACAGGCTGGTATAGACGTACTCGGTATCGTAGGGAATGGTCTGGTACTCCACCGTCTCCTCATAGCGGACCCGGTGGACCTCAATCTTGCTGCCAATCCCCACCAGGGCATCCTGCTCGGGGACGGTATAATCATCGGGGCCCAGGGTGATGCCCGCCTTTTCCAGGGCATCTGCCACCGTGCCGTAGACCATCTTGACCGGGATCTCCTGGCCGTCGGCCTCCACCGTCACGGTGAAGGCGCGCTCAATGTTCAGGGTGGCCAGGCTGCCGCCAAAGGCGGTGTAGTACACCCGGTCGCCCTCGGCGGCCTGGATGCCGGACAGGTTCATCAGGCGGGTGGGGTCGCTCTCACTGGTCAGCAGCAGCTGGCTGGCCCCGTTGGAATCGGTCACATAGGTCACCCGGATGCTGACGGTGGTCAGGATCAGGGTCAGTGCAAGGCCCAGGCTCAGCAGGCCCAGGGCCAACAGGCGCTGGCGCGCCATCGGTTTCTTTTCGTGGTTACATTCGGAAGTAATATGAAACAACTCCTCTCTTGTTACAGTTTGGCTTTGTTTGCGGGCTGCTTCCTCCGCCCGCTGTTTGGCCGGTTTGATCACCCGGACCGCCGCCGGGCGCCGCCGCCAAAAGGACGGCGTTTAACTTCCTTTTCGTTTGTTTTAATCGCTGTATCGTGTGTTGGACACATCGCAGCAACTGCCCTATCTTAGCAGACCAAGCCCGATTTGTCAAATCACAGGGCATGAATTCGTTATATTTTTATCATTATTTTTCGTATAAATTAGACAGTTTTTTTCTCGAAAATGTTGTTTTTCCATCCTCATCCTCCGATTTTCGATTGAAATGCCCCCGAGATACTGTAACAGAAATTTAACATTTATTTTTCGGTTCAGATGCAATTTTTTACAGTTCAGGGCCCTGTACTCCATGCAAAATTTCACTTTTTCCCGCATGTTTTTTGGCCCGAAAGTACACCCTGTCCGGCGGCCTTCCGGGCCGGTACAATGGGGGCAGTCCGGCGGGCCTTCTGCCCGCGCCAAAAACACCATGCGGGGCACGCCCGCCGCGCCCCGGGAAAGGAAGGAAACCACCCATTATGATGCACATTGAGATCACAGCCCAGCAGACCTCGGGCTGTACCGATTTCGTCCCCCATCCCGAGCGGCTCCATCTGGGCAGCCAGTACGCCGAAGGGGTGGACACCCTGTCGTTCACCCTGCCGGAAGAATGGGCCGGCAAGACCGTCTCCCTTCACATTGAGCAGGAAAACGGCACCCTGCCCACCCCGCTGCTGCTGGACGGGGAGGGCTGTGTGGCGGTGGACCGGCGGCTCACCGCCGCCCGGTCGGGCCGCTGGATGCTGACCGCCACCGACGGCGCAGGCTACACCGCCTATACCCATCCCGGCACCTACGATACCTGCGAGATCATCGCCACCGACGGCTTTGACGACAGCTCCATGTCCACACCCTACGAACAGTTTGTGGCCCAGGTGCTGGAGGGGGCCCAGTCGGCGGCCGCCTCTTCCCAGTCGGCGGCCCAGAGCGCCCAGCAGGCTGCCGCCTCGGCAGCCCAGGCCTCCGAAGCCGTCCAGACCGCCGGCACCCAGGCCGCCACAGCCAGCACCAAGGCCGAGGCCGCCAGCGCCAGCGCCGACCGGGCCGAAGCTGCAGCCCGCCGGGCCGAGGCAGCCGCCCCCGAGGGAGGCACTGTCATCAGCGTCAACGGCCAGGGCGGCAGGGTCCAGCTGGGGGCCGCCGATGTGGGGGCCCTGCCCCTGCCTGCCCAGCCTGCGGCAGGCTGCCTGCTGCGGGTCCAGGCGGTGGACAGCGAAACCGGCGCCGTCACCACCGAGACGGTGCCCGAATCCGACCTGACCAGTTTTGTGCGCCGCTCCGACCTGCCCACCGCCCAGGAGGCCGGCCCGGTGAAGGTAGGGGAGGGCTACGGCCTGGCCCTCACCCCCGAAGGGGAGCTGCGGCTGGATCCCGCCACCGCCGCCCTGCTGGAATCCATGGATAACGGCTGGTCTCCTCTGACCCCAAGCCTGGTGCCCCTGGCTGTCAAGCTGGCCCTCACCATCCTGTGGGAGGGCGCCGCCTGGACCGATGAAGACCGCACCCAGGCCCGGGCTACCCTGGACGCAGCCCAGGCATCGGCCCTGGAAACCCTGACCCAGCGGGTGGAGGCCCTGGAGCTGAAATACAACACAGCCGTGACCCAGAACGCCTTTACCGCCGACCTGTCCACCCTGAACAACCTGACCGCTTCCGGCACCTGGAATGCCGGGCAGGCCCGGATCGAATTCTGAGAGGGGGTCTGCATCATGGCATCTACCCTGTCTGCCCTGTCTGTGGGCAGCAAAGTCACCGTAAAAATCAGCGGCCAGTCCATCACCTTTCTGGTGGTGCACCAGGGCAACCCCAACCCGGATCTCTATGACGCCAGCTGCACCGGCACCTGGCTGATGATGGACCGGATGTATTCCAATCAAATGTGGGGCAACAACAGCAGCTATCTCTATTCCTACGCCAACCAGTGGCTGAACGTGGTCCTGTTCCCCAAACTGGACAGCAACCTCCAGTCCATGGTCCGGTCGGTCAAGCTGCCCTATGCCGAAATGGGGGACGTCTACAGCGGCGCCGACGGCATGGACTGCCGGATGTTCCTGCCCTCCGCCTATGAGCTGGGCTGGACCAGCGACTACAAGGAAGCCATCCCGGAAGACGGCGCCTGCCTGGACTACTGCAAAGGCTTCGAGAATGCCGACAGCCGCCGCATCGCCAAAATGCTGGACGGCTCTTACAACTGGTACTGGACCAGAACCCCCCACTCTTCCAAGACAAACTATGCCTGGCTGGTGGTCAGCATCAACGGCGACTGTTCCTTCTCCTCGGCCCGGGACACATACGGCATACGGCCCATGATGGTTTTTGATCCCAACACCCTTGTGGACGAAAACAACGCTGTGCAGCCAAATTCCGCCCCTGTGGTCACCAGTCCCAGCGGGTCCAGCGGCGCCAGCCTGGGCATCCGCACCGGCCCTTTCCTGCTGGAATACACCGCCACCGATCCCGAGGGCAGCACCGTCCATCTGACCGAGGAACTGGACGCAAAAACCACCCGCACCCTGGACGCCGATTCCGGCGTCCTCCAGCAGTTCCAGGCCGTCAATGACAGCCGGACCTTCCTCCAGCTGTCCAATGCCTCCCACACGGTACAGATTACCGCCAGCGACGGGCTGCTGGCTTCCCGTTTTTCCCTCTCCTTCACCAAGGCGGTGACCCGGGCCAGCCTGACCCTGATCCAGCCCCTCCCGGCTGCCGCCCCCATCCAGGTGGCCGCCATGGTGGTGGACGGGGAGATTCCCGAGGACGCCGACCTCTCGATCCAGGTCACCAACAACGCCCTGGACCCTGAGCCCATCTGGCAGGACGCCACCGACGAGGTGCGCCGGGGCTACAACATCCTGTTTGAAAACCGCACCGCCGCCCAGCAGCCGGCCTTCAATTTCCGGCTTGCAGCGGCCCGGGGCCCTTCGGGAACCGGCGGCCACATCGACCAGGTGGCCGGCGCCTTCCAGTAACCATTTCCTCTCCCTTCTTTTCGATAGGAAGCCGGGAAACATCCGGCTCCCAGCAAAAAATCCCTGCTCCTTCGGGAGCAGGGATTTTTGTTTGGCCAGGCCGTTCCGGCCTTATTTTTCTAAAGCATACGCCGAGAGGCTGCGGCCCAGCGACGCCAGCCGCGCCCGGACTTCCGCCGGGGCCACCACCGTGACCTTGCCCTCAAACCCGCAGACCCAGCCCAGGAAGGGCCCGCTGACGCAGATGGGGGCGGTGAAATGGAAACCGCCGTCCGGGTCGTCGATCAGGATGATATCCCGGCCGAACCGGTCGGTCATGGCGTCCCGCAGATCGGCGGTGCACCGGAGGGTCACCCGGTACTCGGGACCGCCGTACATATTAAAGTGTTTGTTCAGGTAAACCGGCAGGCTGAACTGCTCGTAGAGGTCTTTTCCCCGGCAGGGCTGGTCCCGCAGCACCGTCACATGGCTCATCCGGTCCACCCGGTAATGGCGGATGCCCGCCGGCAGGCTGTAGTCCTGATAGGCGATCAGGTAATAGCTGCCCCCGTCCCAGGCCAGCTGCCAGGGGCTGACGGTGTGGTCCTTGCCGTTGTGGTAGTGGAAGGACACCTGCCGCCCGGCGTTGATGGCCTCGTGGAGGGCGTCGATGGTGTACAGCACCTGGGGGTTCTGGCTCCGGGGCCGGCCCGCCACATAGACCTGCCGCTGCAGCTGCACCGCCTCATAATGGGAGGCCAGCTGCTCCAGCTTGGCGATCAGGGCGTCGGTCTTTTCCTGGGGGATGAACCGGCAGCTCTGGACTGCATCCACCAGCAGCTTCAGCTCTGCCAGTTCAAAGGCCCGGTGGGCCAGCCAGTAGCCGCCGCCCCGGCCCCGCTGGAGCACAATGTCATAGCCCATTTCCCGCAGGGCGTCGATGTCGGCATAGACGCTTTTCCGTTCGCAGGGAATCCCCCGGTCCATCAGCATCTGGGCCAGCTGAGGCACCGTCAGGCGGTGGTTTTCGTCGGTTTCCAGCTCAAAAATGCGCGCCAGGGCGATGAGTTTATGCTTTTGCTTTTCCTGTCTGGCCACGGACGGCCTCCTTCTCTCTGGCTTTAGCCAGGCGTCTTTTTGTCAAACATGCCCCGGCGCTGGGTGGACAGCCGGAACATATCCTCCAGGCCCTCCCGGTCCCCCGCCACCAGGGCGGCCCGCAGCTGGGCCAGGGCCCCGTCGAACTGGTCAATCTCCTCGATCAGGTTCTTCCGGTTCCACAGGAACAGCTCGGACCACATGGTCTCGTTGATCTTGGCGATCCGGGTCAGATCCCGGAAGGAATCGCCGGTGTATTCGCACAGGGCGCTGTTGTCGTTGGCGCACATCAGGCTCACCGCGATGGCATGGCACAGCTGGCTCACATAGCCGATCATCCGGTCGTGCTCCTCCACCGTCAGGGTGGAGATGTGCTCAAAGCCCAGCACCTCGGCCAGCTCGGTGACCCAGACGATGGCTTTGGCTGTATTCTTTTCGGTGGGGGTGATGATGAAGTTGGCCGGGGCAAAATTCACCTCGGCGGCGTGCTCCACGCTGGAGGTCTCCCGGCCCGCCATGGGGTGGCTGGCAATAAACTCCACCCCGGGGGGGCACATCGCCTGGATGGGTTCCACCAGCCCGGTCTTGACGCCCGACACATCGGTGAAGATACAGCCGGGCTTCAGCAGGTGGCCGTAGGTCTTGAACCATTCCAGCAGGGTGGTGGGGTAGAGGCCGAAAATGATGTAGTCGGCCTCCGACACCAGGTCCTCGAAATCATGGGTCTTGCCGCTGCGGATGTACCCCTTTTCGATGGCATACTGCAGGTGCTTTTCGCTGCGGTTGATGCCGTCCACCCTAAACCCGGCCCGGGTCAGCTCCAGGGCATACTTGCCCCCCAGCAGGCCCAGGCCCACAATCAGATAGCTCTTTGATTTATCCAGCATCTTGATCTACCTCCAGGCCCAGCTGCCGCATGGCGGCAAAGAATCCGGGCCAGCTTTTGCGGATTGCTTCGGCTCCCTCCATCACCGCCGGCACCCCGGCTGCCGCCGCCAGCACCGTCAGGCTCATCACCACCCGATGGTCGTTGTGGCTCAGCAGAGGCTCCGCCGGGGGATGCAGGGGGCTCTCCCAGATGGTGATGGTGCCGCCTTCGCTTTCAATGCGGCCGCCGAATTTACGCAGTTCCTGCTCCATGGCGGCAATCCGATCGCTCTCCTTCAGCCGGAGCCGGCCGGCGTTGCGGATCACCGTCTTGCCCCGGCACAGCAGCCCCATGGCCATCAGGACCGGGCCCAGGTCGGGGCAGTCGGCCAGATCGATGTCGGTGCCCTGCAGGGGGCTTTTCCGGAACCGGAACCCGCCCCCGGCCTGCTCCACCGCTGCGCCGCACCGGCGGAGGATCCGGGCGATGACCACGTCCCCCTGCAGGGTGTCCGCTGCCAGGCCGGTGACGGTGACATCCCCGGCCAGGGCCCCCAGCACCGCCGGGAAGGCGGCCTGGCTCCAGTCCCCCTCTACGGCAGTATTACAGGGAGTATAGTGTTGATTTCCAGTCACCAATAAGGTGTTCTCATCCAGCCAGCGGCTCTCCACCCCAAAGGAGGCCTGGGCCGCACGGGTCATCTGGATGTAGCTGCGGCTCTCCACCGGAGGCCGCAGCCGGAGGATGCTGTCGCCGTCCAGCAGAGGCAGGGCAAACAGCAGCCCGCTGACAAACTGGCTGGACACATCCCCCGCCAGCTCAAATTCCCCGGCCCGCAGGGGGCCCGCCACCGTCAGGGTATCCCCGGCCTGTTCAAACCGGAGCCCCTGCCGGGCAAACAGCTCCTGATAGACGCCCTGGGGCCGCTGCATCAGCCGTCCATGGCCGGTGAAGGTCACCGGCTGGCCGGACAGAGCCGCCAGAGGGATCAAAAACCGGAGGGTACTGCCGCTCTCGCAGCAGTCCACCGGCCCTGCGGCAGGGCGGAAGGCGCCGGTGCCGGCGATTTCGGCCCAGTCCTCCCCGGTGCGGACCGCCGCCCCAAAGGCAGCGGCAGCTCCCAGGGTGGCGTCAATATCCTGGCTGTGGGCCAGGTGGGTCAGGCGGGAAGTCCCCGCCGCCAGGGCGGCGCACAGCACCGCCCGATGGGCCATGCTTTTGCTGGGGGGCGCCGTCAGGGTGCCCGCCGGGGCAGGCCCCGGCCTGATTGCCGCCCGCATCCCTTACATATCCCGGCCGATGGCCCAGGCAACCTGACGGCACTTGGCCACAGCCTGGGCAAAGGCGTCGGGGGTCAGGCACTGGGCGCCGTCGCTCCAGGCGTGGCGGGGGTCATAGTGGACCTCCACTTCCAGGCCGTCGGCGCCGGCAGCCACAGCTGCGATCATCATGGGCTCCACCAGGTTGGCCTTGCCGGTGGCGTGGCTGGGGTCCACCACCACGGGCAGATGGGTCTTTTCGTGGATGATGGGCACTGCCGACAGGTCCAGGGTGTTCCGGGTGTACTTCTCGAAGGTGCGGATGCCCCGCTCGCAGAGAATGACGTTCTCGTTGCCGCCGGCCATGATGTACTCGGCGCTCATGATCCACTCTTCGATGGTGTTGCACAGGCCCCGCTTGAGCAGGACAGGCTTGTGCATCTTGCCCACGGCCTTCAGCAGCTGGAAGTTCTGCATGTTCCGGGCGCCGATCTGGACCACGTCCACATACTCCTCGAACTCGGGGATTCTGTCCTCGCTCATCAGTTCGGATACAATGGGCAGGCCGGTGGCCTCACGGGCCTTCACCATGTCCAGGATGCCCTCGGTCTCCAGGCCCTGGAAAGAGTAGGGGGAGGTGCGGGGCTTGTAGGCGCCGCCGCGGAACAGGGTGGCGCCGCCGGCCTTGACGCTGGAGGCGATCCGCTTGGCCTGCTCCTCGCTCTCGATGCTGCAGGGGCCGGCCATGACGGCGATCTTCTCCTTGCCGCCGATCTTGACGCCGGCGCAGTCGATCACCGAATCAGCGGGGTGGAACAGCCGGTTGGCCCGCTTGTAGGGGGCAGACACACGGGTGACGTTCTCCACCCAGGGGTTGGCCATGATGTCCCGCTCGTCCAGCTTGGTGGTGTCGCCCACCAGGCCGAACACGTTATAATCGGTACCAGTAATCAGGGTAACCGACAGCCCCTGCTTCTCGAACTTGTCAACAATCTTGTCCAGCTCTTCCTGGGGCGTGCCTTTTTTGGTGGAAATAATCATCGGTATTGATTCCTTTCTTCTTTTTTATAATCCTCAGTCTCCGGGCGGCGGCCCTCCCCTCCGGGGGCGCCGGGCAGAAACGGTTTAACCAAACAGATGTTCCAGGGCATCCAGGGCCCGGCTCACCGCCTGGTCCAGGGTGCCGTCGTTGGGGATGATGGCGTCGGCCGCCCCCTCATACAGGGGCCGGCGCTGGGCCTCCATGACCCGCAGGGCCTCGGGGCTGGAGGACAGGGGACGCCCGCCTCCCACCGTCAGGGCTTCCAGGGGCCGGTCGATGAACAGGATCACCCCGTTCTGGCGCAGGGCCCGGATATTTTCAGGCCGTTTGACGGTGCCGCCGCCGCAGGAAATCAGCAGGCGGCTCTCCTTGCCGAAGCGGGCGGCCTGTTCCGACTCCCGGGCCCGGAAGCCATCCTCCCCCTCAGCCTCAAAAATCTCAGGGATGCTGCAGCCGGCGGCCTTCACAATCTCCTGGTCCAGGTCTACAAAGGTGCGGCCCAGCTTTTGGGCCAGGGCCCGGCCCAGGGTGGTTTTGCCGCTGGAGGGCATCCCGATCAGGGACACATTCAAAATCCCGGCCCGCAGGGAGGCGGTGATCCGCCGGATCTCCCCGGCCCGGTCGGCAAAGGGGGTATCCAGGAAATATTCCGCCGCATACACCGCCTGGGCCACCAGCATTTCCAGGCCGCAGGCCGTCACCGGCACCCCGGCCTCCTGGGCCCGCAGCAGGATCTCGGTGCGGACCGGGTTGTATACCACGTCCACCACCGCTTCCAGCCCCGGCATGGCGGCCACATCCAGCAGGCAGGCGCCCACATTGGGGTACATCCCCGCCGGGGTGGTGTTCACCACAATCTGGGCCCCCGAACGGGCAGCTTCCTCATAGGACAGCTCTCCTTTGGCGGGGTCGGGGCGGCGGCTCACCGTCAGGACCCGGGCTGCGCCCTGGTCCCGGGCCACCGCCGAGACGGTGTTATGGGTGCCGCCGGTGCCCAGGATCAGCACCGTCCGGCCTGCGAAGTCCACCCCCCGGCTCTTGCACAGCCAGGCAAAGCCCATATAGTCGGTGTTGTAGCCGTAGAGTTTGCCATCCCGCTGGACCACCGTATTGACGGCGCCGATGGCGGCGGCTTTGGGATCGATTTCATCACAGTATTCCATCACCAGCTTTTTGTAGGGGATGGTGACATTGATGGCTTTGAAGGCCCGCTGTTCCAGAAAGGCCCGGGCCTCGGCCTCGGTGGGCAGGGGATGCAGCTCGTAGTGATAGCCGCACAGCTGCTCATGGATGATTTTGGAGTACGAGTGCCCCAGCTTGGAGCCGATCAGTCCATATTCCATTTCAGCAGCCCTCCCCGGTGCGGAAATGCTCGGGCCGCACCATCCAGGTTTCCCCATAGCGGGACGTCAGCAGATCCCCGATGGCCACCGCCGCGGCGCAGGTCTGGACCACCGCCGCCCGGGGCACAATGCAGGGGTCGTGGCGGCCCTTGATGGACAGCAGGGCGTTTTCCCCGGCGGTGTAGTCCACCGTCCGCTGCTCCTTATAGATGCTGGGGGTGGGCTTGACCACCGTCCGGAACACCACCGGCATCCCGTTGGACAGGCCGCCGTTGATGCCGGCGTTCCGGTTGGTCTCGGTGACGATATGGCCGTCCTCCATCCGGAAGGGGTCGTTGGCCTGGCTGCCCCGGAGGGCTGCAAAGCCGAAGCCCTCCCCAAACTCAATGCCCTTGACGGCGGGCACCGAGAAGGCCATGTGGGCCAGCAGGCTCTCCACGCTGTCAAAGAAGGGCTCCCCCACACCGGCGGGCAGGCCCAGGATGGCGGTTTCCAGCATGCCGCCCACGCTGTCCCCCTCGGAACCGGCGGCACGGATGGCCGCCTGCATGGGGGCCTCCACCGATGGGTCCAGCAGGGCAAAGCCTGCGGTTTTCCGGTCCAGGGCGTCGGCCTGGGCCGCCAGGGCTTTGGGGTCGTCCCGGGCAAAGGGGGTGTCGCTGATGCCGGCGCACTGGGCGATGTGGGTCACAATCCGGACCCCGGCCCGCTGCAGGGCCCCCAGCACAATGCCGCCGCCCGCCACCAGGCCGGAGGTGATCCGGCCCGAAAAGTGGCCGCCGCCCCGGGCATCCTGATAGCCCCGGTACCGGGCAAAGGCGGTATAATCCGCATGGCCCGGCCGCAGCAGGGCAGCGGTGGCGGCGTAATCGCCGCTGCGGGTGTTCTGGTTTTCAATCATCAGGGTGATGGGGGTGCCGGTGGTATGGCCCCCCACTACCCCCGACAGGATGCGGATCTGGTCCGCCTCCACCCGTGCGGTGGACAGGCCGTCCCCGCGGGCCCGGCGCTTGTCCATCAGGGCCGCCAGGGCCTGGTCCTCCACCGGCACACCGGCGGCCATGCCGTCCAGCACGGCCCCCACCGCTGCGCCGTGGCTCTCCCCAAAGATGGTGAGGCTCAGGCTGGTTCCAAAGGTGTTTTTCATCCCTCAGTCCTCCAGCCCCAGCAGGGTGCGCAGGCTCTCCATGGGCACCGTCTCGGCCCGCCAGCAGCCCAGGCCCGGCACCTTGATGATGGTGATCTGGCCCCCCTGGGCCTTTTTGTCGTGGACCATCTCGGCATAGACCTTTTCCTTGTCAAAGCCGGCCCGGGTGGGCAGGCCCAGCCGGCGGTACACCGCCCGGGTCCGCTTGCGGAGGGCATTGCTCTCGATCATGGGCAGCATCCCCAGGGCCACGCACTCCCCGTGGAACAGGCCGGTGGTGCGGCGGCCCTTGATCCCCTTCACCGCCTCGATGCCGTGGCCGATGGTGTGGCCGAAGTTCAGGGCCCGCCGGGCGCCGTGCTCGGTCTCGTCCTGCTCCACAATGCTCTTTTTGAATTTCAGGCTGCGGTAGATGATGGTGTCGATGTCCTTGTCCACATCGCCCTTCTCAAAGATGCCGAACAGCTCGGGGTCGGCCAGCAGGCCGGCCTTGACCGCCTCGGCCAGGCCGTTGATATAGTGGCGCCGGGGCAGGGTGGACAGGGTATCGGCGTCCACCACCACCAGCTTGGGCTGCCAGAAGGCACCCACAATGTTCTTGGTGTCCCCCAGGTCCACGGCGGTCTTGCCGCCGATGGAGGAGTCGATCATGGACAGGGTGGTGGTGGGGCAGTTGATGAAGTCGATGCCCCGCATATAGACCGCCGCCGCAAAGCCGGCCAGGTCTCCCACCACGCCGCCGCCCACGGCGATCACCAGGTCCCCCCGGCCCATGTTGAAGTCCAGCATCTGGGTCAGCACCGAGCCCAGGGTTTTCAGGCTCTTGCTGGCCTCGCCCTGGGGGACGGTGATGATGGTGGCTTCGCGGCACTGGTCCGCCACCTGGCGGGCATAGAGGGGCGGAACGCCGCTGTCGGTGACCACCGCCACCCGGCGGTTCAGGTTGGCGAACTGATACAGGTTCTGCAGGGCCCCCCGCCGCAGGATGATGTCATAGCTGCGGGCCCCCAGGTTCATGGTGAGCTTGGTGCCAAGAAATGCTTCACTCATTTTGTATACACTCCTAAAATACGCACGGTCCGGCAGGTGGCATCCAGGTCCCGCAGCAGCGCTTCGCTCTCGGCCCCGGAGGGGTCACCCACCAGTTCGGCATAAAAATAATATTCAAAGGGCACATGGGGCATGGGGCGGCTCTTGATGGACTCCATGTTGAAGCCGGATGCGCCGATCTTCTGGATCACCGCCCCCAGCTTGCCCGGCTTGTTGTCCACCGTGAACAGCAGGGAGAAGCGGTTGCCGGCGGTGGGCTTTTCCCGGCTGATGACGATGAACCGGGTGGTGTTGTCCCCGTCGGTGTTGATGTCGGGCACCAGCACTTCCAGGCCGTAGAGGTCTGCCGTTTCCCGGCTGGCGATGGCGGCCTTGGAGGGGTCGCCGCTCTCGGCCACATATTTGGCGGCCATGGCGGTGTTGTCCACAGCGGTATAGGGCAGGCCCATCTGCTTCAGGAAAGTCTCGCTCTGGGCGATGGCCTGCTGGTGGCTGTAGACATGGCGGATCTGGGGCAGGGTGGTGCCGGGCACCACCAGCAGGTTCTGACGCACCGGCAGGTCGTAGACCTGCACCACCCACAGTTCGGGGTGGCGGTAGCACAGGTCCAGCACCGCCGACACATCCCCGGCGTGGCTGTTTTCAAAGGGCACCACACCCTGGGCGGCGTCCCCCGCCGACACCTTTGCAAACACTTCGTCCCATGTGGGGCAGCTGACAGCCTCTGCATGGGGGAACAGGTTCCGCAGGGCGATATGGGCAAAAGCTCCCTCCACCCCCTGGTAGGCCACCCGGTTCTGCCCCAGCAGCAGGGCCTCGTACTGGCGGGCCACCGCCATCCGGTTCCGCACATGGTCCAGGTAATAGGGCCGCAGGGCCGGGTCCTGGATCCGCTGGGCCGATTTGGCCAGCACCAGCTCCTCCCGGGCCGGGTCATGAATGGGCAGGCCGTGGGCTTTTTTGTACCGGGCCACCTGCATCACAGCCTGCATCCGCCGCTCAAACAGGGCGGCCAGCTGGGCGTCCACCTGGTCGATTTCCCGGCGTGCCTGTTCCAGCTCGTCCATCGCGGTTCACTCCCTTCTTGCATCGAATGATTTTCGTTTCCGTTTTTTGGCGTGATAATATTAGTATACCATAAAGGGTACAGAGAGACAATCGCGGGAGAGGCAGTTTTGCGGCCCCTTTTCCTGCCAAAATCCGGGAAATTTCACAACAAAAAGCGCCCTGTACGCTACGGGCGTACAGGGCGCGGCGATCAGGGTTTGGGTTTGTTTTTTCCCCGCAGCCGGTCAAAGGAGCGGGCCCTGGTGTAGCAGGGGCCGTAGGGGTTGTCCAGGTCGGCGGGGCGGGGGGCCTTTCCCTCCGGCCGGGCGGGGCGAAGGGGCTTTTTCCACCGGCGGACCACCCGCAGCCGGCGCCGGTTCCATCCCTCTGCCATGGGTTACAGGATGGTCTGGTCCAGCCGGGTCAGGGCGGCCAGGATGTTCTGACGCACCGCCTCGGGCAGCTGGGTCTGCTCATCCTTCTTCATGCCGGCAGTCTGGATGGCCGGCAGGATGGTGACCCGGATGTTCCCCGGGTGGACGATGTTGCCCCGGCCCTCAAACAGGGCCCGGGCCCCCGAAATGGCCACCGGCACCACCGGCACCCCGGTCTTGATGGCAATCCGGAAAGCGCCGGCTTTGAATTCGCCCACGCCCCCTTCTTCCCCCTTGTACCGGGTGCCCTCAGGGAAGATGGTGAAGCTTTCCCCCGCCTTCACCACCTGGGCGGCATCCTTCAGGGCCTGGAGAGACCCCCGGATGTCGTCCCGCTTGACGTAAACACAGCCCAGCAGGTTCATCCACCGGCTCAGCAGGGGGATGTGGGCCAGCTCTTCCTTGGCCAGGATCCCGTGGGGATGGTCCAGGGCCACCAGCATGATGGGGATGTCAAAGTAGCTGCGGTGGTTTCCCACAAACACCACCGGCCCCGATGCGGGGATGTTCTGGGTGCCTTCCACCGTCATCCGCACGCCGGACACCTTCAGCAGCCCCCGGCACCACCGGGGGATTTGGTCATTCACAATCTGGCGCACCGTTTCCAGATCGCCGGCGGCTTTGGCTTTTTCGCCCCGGCGCAGGGTTCCGTAAAACAGCAGCATATAGCCGAACATGTATACATACATTGCGATGGTGCGCAGGATATACAGGATCTGCAAATCGTTTTCCTCCCGTTTGTTCTGTTGTATGTTTCCTGATTTCATTTGTATTGTAACACAGTTCGGTGCAAAATGGGAGATGAAAACCGGTTTTTTATAAAACCATTCCTCCCAAAGGCTTGCAAAATCCTCCAAATACAGGTATTATGTAAGATACATACAGGAATTGCAGCGGGAGGACTGGGCGTTTTGTACAGACTCCCCAGAGAGGGAAGACAGATATGGGACTGTTTCCAAGTGCCAAAGACTTCGAGGAGGGCCCCGGGGTGGACAAGAACACCCCCCGCAAAACCGGCATCCTCCGCTTTTTTGAGGTGGTGGGCCGGGATCTGACCGGGATGTTCCTGGCCAACTTCCTCGCCTGCCTGGGCTTCGTGCCCGGCATCTGCATCGTTCTCTTCGGGTTTGCCAGCGGCAGCCTGGTGGTGATGGCGGCCGGCGCCGTCATCGGCGGCGCCATCGCCGGGCCCTGCCTGGCCGGGGTGTACGACACCGTCCTCCGGGCCCTGCGGGACGAGCCCGGCTACTGGTGGTCCACCTACCGCCGGGCCTTCCGCCAGAACTGGAAAAGCAGCATCCTGCCCGGCATCTTCTACGGCCTGATCATTACCCTCCAGGTTTCCCTGGTTTATTTCTGCGTCACCATGCCGGCCCGGGGGGTCCAGGTGGGCACCGGGATCTGGGTGGGCGCCATCCTGAACCTGATCGTATTCCACATGCTGTTCACCTACATGTGGCCCCAGGTGGTGCTGCTGAACCAGCCCTTCCACCAGACCCTGGTGAACAGCCTGCTGTGCATGCTGGGCTTCCTGCCCCATGCCCTGGCGGCCTCGCTGCTTCAGATCGTCTTTTGGGGGATCGTAATCCTCACCATGCCCCTGGGGGTGGTGCTGATGGTGCTGCTGGGGTTCTGGTTTACCACCGAGATCTGCTGCCAGATGATCACCGGCGACCTGGAGCGGGTATTCCATGTGGAGGCGCAGATCCGCGCCAAAAAAGACGCCGAACTGGCCGAATACCTCGCACAGGAGGATCAGGACAGCCGCGGCGAGTGAGGGGGAAGGCCCGGAATGGAACAAAAAAACAATCTGATTTTGCAGGGCACCGAGACCTTTTCCCGGGGGGCGCTGGACAATGCGGCCCTGGAAAACGGCTGCCTGGTGCTGGACAGCTCGGCAGGACGGTATCTGCCCTACGGCAGCTACACCTCCCCGGAGCTGGCCATGCCTGCTTTCTGCAACCTGAACGTCAGCTGGAACGCCCTGGCCCCTGAAAACACCATGATGGAAGTCCGGTGCCGGGTGTATGCCGGCGGCAACTGGACCAGCTGGATGAGCTTCGGCAAATGGGCCCCCGACTATCCCCGCCGGAGCGTCCACACCCAGAGCGAAGACGGGCTGGTGTTCCTGCTGGGGGACACTGTCACAGTGGCCGCCCCGGGGGGCGGCTCGGGGATCCAGCTCCAGGTGAACCTGTCCACCAACGACAACAAAATTACCCCGGCGGTGCGGCTGCTGGCCGCAGCGGTGCGGCCCCTGGCCTGGGACCGCCAGGACGGGGCGGTGGTGAACCACCGGCTCTACCTGCCGGAATACAGTTTGTCCGAGCACGACCCCAGCTTTGGCCGGGAGATGGACCTGTCCCTGGTGATGGCCTCCCTGATGAACCGCTGGGGGGAGGACATCCTCCCCGAAGAGGTGGCCTACACCATGCTGGACTTTGCCACCACCGGCGTCCACAATGCCGCCTATGCGGTGGCGGCAGCGGCCTGCTGCGGCTATCCCAGCTGGCAGGGCTGGCTGGACCTGAAAGAGCTGCGGGCCCAGATCCACGACGGCTGTTCGGTGGGGGTGGAGATGGAGACCCGGCTGGCGGGCCAGAAGGAGCCGGTGCGGGTCTGGATGGCCCTCCGGGGCTTTGGCCACGATGACGAGGTGATGGCCAACTTTGTGCTTCTCAACGACCCCACCGCCGACAGCGGCGCCGTAGCCCGCACCATGGCGGTGGCAGATTTCCAGCGCTATTTCACCGGCCGGGCCATTGTGCTGCGGCCCAAGCCCCGGACGGTGGAGACCACCCGGCCCCGCCGCATCCGCTGCGGGCTCCAGCCCGCCGGGGACGGGGTGTGGTTCTTCACCCGGAAAGGGGCCCGGGCCCCTCTGCCCGAGGACTTCAGCGGGTGGATCGCCTGCACCATCTACGACGGGGTGGCCCACGCCACCACCGCCAACAAGACCTTCCACCGGATGGAGCGCACCGCCGACGGCGGGCTGCGGTTTCCCGCCGATCTGGCCCAGGCCCAGGGCCGCTGCTGCCTTTATGCCGTGGACCAGACCGGCTCCATGCGGGTGGCAGAAGTGGTTTTGCCCCCGCCCGGCCCCCGTGCCGGCTGAACCGTGCATACAGCAGCCAGGCCACCGGCCCGGCCGCTTCAAGTACCAGGAAACGCTGCTCCGACGCGGCTTTTGCGGCTGCGGCAGGGCGGCGGGCCTTATAAGACAGGAGGAACGATTATGGCAAAAACGATCATCACTTTGAGCCGTGAATACTGCACCGGCGGGCGCTATATTGCCCAGAGCGTGGCTGATGCGCTGGGCATCAAGCTCTATGACAAAGAGCTGATCACCATGGCCGCCCGGGATTCCGGCCTGTCCGAGGAGGCTGTGGCCGCCAGCGAAAAACGCCATACCCACAGCCTGCTGTACAGCCTGTACACCATGGGCACCGACCTGCCCCTGAGCGACCAGGTCTTCATCCTCCAGAGCCGGATCATCAAGAAGCTGGCCGAGGAAGGCCCCTGTGTGATCCTGGGCCGCTGCGCCGACTATGTGCTGCGGGAGCGCACCGATGTGCTCCACGTCTTTGTCCATGCGCCGGTGGAGTGGCGCCGCCAGTACGCCAAGACCAACCCCATCGTCAAGGCTACCACCGAAAAAGGCATCCGGGACGAGATCGACAAAACCGACCGCCAGCGCGCCGCCTACTACAACTACTACACCCAGAACCGCTGGGGCGATGTCCACAACTATGACCTGAGCGTCAACGCCGCCCTGGGCAAAGAAGTCTGCGTCCAGATGATTCTGGCTGCAGTGGAAGCCAAGGAGAAGCAGATGGGCTGAGGCCGGCCTGGTTGCACTCTGGGCAGGATGCGGGGGCATTCTGCCCATCTTTTATGTGCAGGAAGAGAAAAGCCGCCCACGGGTGGAATACTGAACAAGGGCACTGCCCCAAGGAGGCATCCGACGATGAAAAATCTGAAATGGAACCTGATCCTTATGAGCCTGCTGTATCTGGCTCTGGGTATCTTTCTGCTGGCTGTGCCCGGCACAGCCCTGAATATTGTCTGCTACGCGCTGGGGGCGGTGGTGCTGATCTGTGCCGCCGTCCAGCTGGTGCGGTACTTCACCGCCAGCCATAAGGTGTTCCAGAGCCAGTTCACCCTGATCTCGGGGCTGGTCTGCCTGGGGCTGGGAGGCTTCCTCTTGCTGCGCAGCGACATTGTGGTGCGGATCCTGCCGGTGGTGTTCGGTCTGTTTGTCCTGTTCGACAGCCTGGGCCGGATCCAGAGCGCCCTGGAACTGCGCCGCTGCGGCTACGCCAGCTGGAAGTGGTTCATCCTGCTGGCCCTGCTCAGCGTGGTGCTGGGCGGCATCATGATCTTCGACCCCTTCGCCGCCATGGAAACCCTGGTGATGGGGATCGGCATCATCCTGATTGTGGAGGGAGCCTTCAATCTGGGCGGCGCCATCTACACCGCCCTGGCCATCCGCCGGTTCAACAAGCTCCACCCCGAGACCCAGTCCATGCTGGAATCGGTGACCGGGCTGGACCTGAACGGCGACGGGGTGGTGGGGGCCGAGTATACCCCCACCGACGCCGAGGCCACCGCCCGGGAGCTGGACACGGTGGACGAGGACGCCGAAACGCCCCGGGAATAAACCGTTTTGCCTGCTGCAGGCTGCGGCAGAAATCATAGGAAAAAGGAAATTACGATGGAAAAATACGATCTGATCATTGTGGGTGCAGGTCCCGCCGGCATTTTCACCGCTGTGGAACTGCTGCGCCACGGCAGCAAGAAAAAGATCCTGCTGGTGGAAAAGGGCAAGCCGGTGGAGCAGCGCCGCTGCCCCAAGGCCCAGCTGGGCCACTGCGTCAACTGCCGGCCCACCTGCGCCATCACCACCGGTTTTTCGGGGGCAGGGGCCTTCTCGGACGGCAAGCTGAGCCTGTCCTATGAGGTGGGCGGCGATCTGCCCTCTCTGATCGGGGAAAACTTCGCCCAGCAGCTGATCGACTACACCGACAAAATCTACCTGGACTTCGGCGCCGACCCCCATGTGGAGGGCATCTACACCGGCGAGGAAATCCGGGAAATCCGCAAAAACGCCATCAAGGCAGGCCTCAAGCTGGTGGACTGCCCCATCCGCCACCTGGGCACCGAAAAGGCCCATCAGCTCTACCTGGCGGTGGAAAAGCACCTGCAGGAGGCCGGGGTGGAGATGCTGTTCTCCACCGAGTGTGAGAACATCCTGCTGGACGGGGACGTCTGCCGGGGCGTCCTGGTGCGGGAGCCCTCGGGGGAGACCCGCAGCATCTACGCCGACACGGTGGTGATCGGCACCGGCCGACGGGGCGCCGACTGGCTGGAAAAGCTGTGCGCCGAGCACAACATCGCCCACAAGCCCGGCACCGTGGACATCGGCGTCCGGGTGGAGTGCCGCAATGAGGTGATGGAAAAGGTCAACCGGGTGCTGTATGAGTCCAAGCTGATCGGCTATCCCCGGCCCTGGAAGAACAAGGTCCGCACCTTTTGCCAGAACCCCGGCGGCTTTGTGGCCCAGGAAAACTACGACAACGACCTGGCAGTGGTCAACGGCCACAGCTACAAGGAGAAGAAGAGCGAGAACACCAACCTGGCCATCCTGGTGTCCCACAACTTCACCGAACCCTTCAACCAGCCCATCTCCTACGCCCAGAAAGTGGGCGAGCTGACCAACATGCTGGGCGCCGGCCACATCCTGGTCCAGCGCTACGGCGACATCCTGGACGGCAAGCGCACCTGGCCCGAGGAGCTGGCCCGCAGCAACGTCCGGCCCACCCTGCCGGATGCGGTGGCCGGTGACATCACCGCCGCCATGCCCTACCGGGCCATGACCAACATCATCGAGTTCATCAAGATGCTGGACATGGTGGTGCCCGGCTTTGCCGCCTACGAGACCCTGCTGTACAGCCCTGAGCTGAAGTTCTACTCCAACAAGGTCAAGATGGACCAGAACCTGGACACCAACATCCAGGGCCTCCACTGCCTGGGGGACAGCTCGGGCTGGACCCGGGGCCTGATGATGGCCAGCGTCATGGGCGTCCTGATGGGCCGCAAGCTGGCCGAAAAGGAGGGGTTGACTCTCCGTCCACTTCAAGCCGATAGCGCTCTGTAATATTCCAGTTTGTAAAGTCCTTGTTTTTTAGGAAAAACAACACAAAAAGGCCCCCGTCCAGCGGACAGGGGCCTTTCGTTTTGCAGTTAAAGCCGGATCACTCGTCGATCAGCACGACGCTCTTCATCCGGACGGGGGTGGCGGGCTTGTCGTTCCAGTCAGTGCGGACCGAGGCAATCCGGTCCACCACGTCCATGCCGGCCACCACATGGCCAAAGGCGGCGTACTGGCCGTCCAGGTGGGGTGCGTCCTGGTGCATGATGAAGAACTGACTGCCGGCACTGTTGGGGTCACCGGCGCGGGCCATGCTCACCACGCCGCGGGTGTGGCGGATGGGGTTGGCCACGCCGTTGGCCAAAAACTCGCCCTTGATCTTCCAGCCGGGGCCGCCGGTGCCGTTGCCCAGGGGGCAGCCGCCCTGGATCATGAAGCCGGGGATCACCCGGTGGAAGGTCAGGCCGTCATAGAAGCCCGACTTGACCAGCTTCTCGAAGTTCTCACAGGTGATGGGGGCAGCTTTCTTGTCCAGCTCAATGTCAATGACGCCGCCGTCTTCCATAGTAATACGAACCATAGTGCTTCTCCTTCATCGCAAACCCCGGCGTCAGATGCCCGGGGCACACATACCATTTCCTGCGCCCAACAGCCATTTGCCCTCAGCCGGCGCGCAGAAGATCCTATCGACATTTTACCATACTTTTGCCCGCATGGAAAGAGTGAAAAATGTAAACCCTTGGTGAAGCCCCGGTCAAAAAAGGAAACCCGGGAAGCCTTTCAGGCGCCTGCGGCTTTGTTTCGCAGCGCCTGCCCGCCCGGGCCCTCCAGCGGCCGATTCCCCGGGCAATGCCGAGCGGCGGGCCAGGGCAAAGGAAAAGGCCTGCAGGCAGTTAACAAAGTCACAAATCACTTATACACTGTTACGGGTGCCTTACCTTTCTCAGTGTATGTCATATATACAACTATTCCATTATTAGTAGGATATTCCTTATAGCCATATCCCGAAATATACTCTGCATATCCCACCGTCACATACCATGTGCCATGTTCTTCGGTTTCATACCAAGTATAAGTTTTCGTTTTTCTGCTGGCTCTGAAATGCTCGAAATCTCTGCATTTCTCTATCTCATTTGGCTTTCCTAAGATAGTGTAAGGCAAGTACTCTTCTCTCATACCAACATATGGATATACATTTGTATATTCTGCTCTTTTTCTTTCTTTTTCTAGCTCTTCTTTATACAATTCCGTACTTTTGTAATCATTATATACTTCTTCTCCATTTTTTTCTATCGTTCTTCTAGTTGTACTGCACACATAAACGTCTTCATTGCAGCTATACTGCAGGTCGTAATAAAGCGGCATATCATCGCTTAATTTTTCATCTATTTTTAGAATCTCTTCAAACGGCAAATCTTCCAAATTTCTGCATTCAATTGTATATGTTTTTGATATAATATCATGTTCTTCAACTAATACTTTAACGCCTTCGAGACCATTGATATATGCTCCTATCCAAAGTTTCACAGCCATAAAGTCAATTGCCTGATAAGCAATAATTCCAATTAAAACAGCTACTAACACACATATGGCTATCAGGCTATGAGGCAATTTTCTATTTTTTACTGCCACAGTCTCTATCTCATCTCCTAATTTCGATATAAAAAAACACAGAAGGTTTTAACCTTCTGTGTTTCAGTGCTTAATGCACTTGGCGGAGACGGTGGGATTCGAACCCACGTGCCCTTGCGGACAACTTGATTTCGAGTGTTTACGGTTTGACGTGATTTGGCAGAAGTTGCCCGAACTTATAGGTAAATATCGGAATTTCAAAACCATCGGTTTCATGCTCTTTTCGATCTCAAAAACGCCAAAAACTGACTGCTGAAGCCAATTTGAACCCATTTCAAAAAAAGAGGTCTGAACCCGCCCATAGGATAGATTTTGGGTAGATTTGGGGGCATTTGGATAGATGTAGGACAGACTAATTCCATCTTTCCATTGGATATGCTACTGACCCGACCAAACCAGTAGAGGATGGAATAATATGGAAAAGTTAATACAAGCTCAAAAAGATCTTAACACACTCCCCCACACTATTTCCAAAAACCAGTTTTACAAGATCTGTCACATCAGCAAACGCCATGCTAAATATCTCTTGGACTCTGGTCTTGTGAAATGTGTGGACTCTGGAAAAAAGACCTGCAAATATAAAATCGAAACCAAAGAAGTCTGGGGCTACCTGATTGACCGTGAGATCAATCCTGATAAGTACCGTGCGCCAGAAGGCTACTACTGTGGCAACGGTGGTAGGCAAAAACGAAAACACAGACGCGCCCCAGCTTTTGCCCCTGTGGTTATTTTTCATTTCACGGATCAGGAAAGAGCTGAATTGCTTGCCGTATGGACAAGTTCAGCAGAACAATATCCAGATCTTATGAACACCTCAGAGGTTTGTGAACTTACTGGGTACACCACCCAGACTATTCAGCGCTGGTGTCGCAGAAAGACCATCACAAGTTTCATCATTCAGGGGAAACTGCTGATCCCAAAAGCAACATTAATTGAATACCTCGCCAGCAACGAGGCTGCTTCTATTATACGGAAATCCTCTAAACATCTCGAGTTACTTTACCAGTTTATTCACAATAAATAAGTCAAGCAACCACCGTCTAATCATTGTGTACTTTTCTTTTTTGCTGGCTGGAGGTAACAGTGTATGCTAGATTTCTTTTACGGCGAACAAGCCGATCTTTTTTCCTTCTACCGATTACCCAAAGCTCTCTTTGTGGACCCCAGATTCCGTGGGATATCGGCAGAGGCCAAGATTCTGTATGGCCTGCTGCTGGACCGAATGGGGCTTTCGACCAAGAATGGCTGGCTGGATGATGCTGGCCGAGTGTACATCATTTTCACCACGGAGGAAATCATGACCTCCCTTTACTGTGCCGACAACAAGGCTACCAAACTGATGAAAGAATTGGAAGGCTGTGGACTGATCGAGCGGAAGCGCCGCGGTCTTGGAAAACCGAATCTGATCTATGTGAAAAACTTTGCTTCTGATCCGTCAGAACCACGAGACCAGAATCGTGAAAACAACGAT
>CAJFNF010000029.1 GCA_904394215.1 uncultured Faecalibacterium sp. | reverse complement strand
GGCGAAGGTGCCGTCCTGGATCTCGGTCAGGATCTTCTTCATCTCCTTGCGGGTCTCCTCGGTGATCAGGCGCTTGCCGGTGCGGTAGTCGCCGTACTCGGCGGTGTTGGAGATGGAGTAGCGCATCTTGGAGAAGCCGCCCTCGTTGATCAGGTCAACGATCAGCTTCATCTCGTGGCAGGTCTCAAAGTAGGCCATCTCGGGGGCGTAGCCGGCCTCCACCAGGGTGTCGAAGCCTGCGTGGATCAGCTCGCAGACGCCGCCGCACAGGACAGCCTGCTCGCCGAACAGGTCGGTCTCGGTCTCCTCACGGAAGGTGGTCTCCAGGATGCCTGCACGGCCGGCGCCGATGCCGGAAGCGTAGGCCAGGGCGATCTCCTTGGCCTTGCCGGTGTAGTCCTGCTCGACGCAGATCAGAGAGGGGCAGCCCTCGCCCTCAGTGTACAGGCGGCGGACAATGTGGCCGGGGCCCTTGGGGGCGATCATGATGACGTCCACGTTCTTGGGGGCGGTGATGGTCTTGAAGTGGATGTTGAAGCCGTGGGCGAAAGCCAGTGCCTTGCCCTCGGTCATGTAGGGGGCGACCTGCTTGTTGTAGATGTCGGCGCACAGCTCATCGGGCACCAGCATCATCACCACGTCGCCGGCCTTGGCGGCCTCTTCCACTTCCATCACCTTGAAGTTGGGATGGGTGGCAGCGAACTCTTCTGCCTTGGCCCAGTGGCCGGAACCCTTGCGCAGGCCAACCACAACGTTGACGCCGCTCTCGGCCAGGTTCTCGGAGTGGGCATGGCCCTGGCTGCCGAAGCCGATGATGGCAACGGTCTTGCCGTCCAGGACGCCCAGGTTGCAGTCGCTGTCGTAATACTTCTTGATGGCCATAATAGCATTTCTCCTTTGATTCTTTTTTTCTATCTTCCCGTCCCCTCTCAGGAGGCGAAAAAACACAGTTACTTCTTGGGGCAGCTGGTGCCGGGCAGGGGGAACTGCACGGCGCGGATCTCCTGGGGCGGCTTCTGCATCCGCTGATGCTTGCCTCCCCGCTCCATGGCGGTGACGCCGGTGCGGCACTGCTCCAGGATGGTGTAGCCCTCAAACATCCGCAGGAAAGCGTCCACCTTGTCCGGCTTGCCGGTCAGCTCAAAGACCATGCTGTCGGGGGACAGGTCGATGATCTTGGCCTTGTAGATGCTGGCGATCTCCCGCAGCTCGGCCCGGTTGACCACGGTGGCCGCCACCTTTAAAAGCAGCAGCTCCCGCTGGAGGGCGGTGCGGTCGTCCAGGACGAAGACCTGGCGGGTGACTTCCAGCCGCTCGGTCTGGAGCAGCAGCTGGTTGAGCTTGTTGTCGTCGCCGTACACCGTGACGGTGATGCGGCTGATGGTGGGGTCATTGGTAGCCGACACCGTCAGGCTCTCGATGTTGAAGCCCCGGCGGGTGAACAGGCTGGACACCCGGGCCAGGACGCCGGCCTGGTTGTCCACCAGCAGGCTGACCACTTTGCGCTGTTCGGTGCGCTGTTCCGTTTTTTCCATGCTGGTACCTCCTTTATTCCATGATGATGTCGCTGATGTCGCCGCCGCCGGGGATCATGGGCAGGACCTTCTCGTCCTTGTCGATCATGCACTCGATCCAGGTGGGGCCGTCGTGGTTCTTCATGGCCTCTGCAAAGGCGGCCTGGAACTGGGCCAGGTTCTCGCAGTGGTAGCCCTTGAGGCCGAAGCCCTCGGCCAGCTTGACAAAGTTGGTCTTGCGGTGGGGGTCGGTCTGGGAGTAGCGCTTGTCATAGAAGGAAGTCTGCCACTGGCGGACCATGCCCAGCACCTGGTTGTTGAAGATGACGGTGATGATGGGCAGCTGGTAGCTGACGGCGGTGCAGGCCTCGTTGAGGTTCATGTGGAAGGAGCCGTCGCCGGTGAGCATCACAACCCGCTGGTCCCGGCCCAGGGCCATCTGGGCGCCGATGGCGGCGCCGTAGCCAAAGCCCATGGTGCCCAGGCCGCCGCTGGTGATGAAGCCCCGGCTCTTGGCGTGGCGCAGGTACTGGGCGGCCCACATCTGGTGCTGGCCCACGTCGGTGACGTACACCGCCTCGGGGCCGCACTGGCTGCAGATCTCCCCGATGACCTGATGGGGCATCAGGCGGCTGGCGTCCGACACCGGGTGGTAGTCGTGGGCCTGCCAGTCATGGATCTGCTCCATCCACTCGGGATGGGTGGTCTCCTTGATCTTGGGCAGCATGGCCTGCAGGATGTAGGCGGCGTCGCCCACCACCGACAGGTCCACCTGGACGTTCTTGTTGATCTCGCTGGGGTCGATATCGATCTGGATGATGGTGGCCTTTTTGGCGAAGGTGCTGGGCTTCAGGGCCACCCGGTCCGAGAACCGGGTGCCGATGGCCACCACCACGTCGGCCTCGCTCACCGCACGGTTGGCGGTGAAGCAGCCGTGCATGCCGATCATCCCCAGGCTCAGGGGGTCGTCGTAGGCCACCACGCCGGCGCCCATCAGGGTGTGGGTGGCGGGGATGCCGGCCTTGTGCATCAGGTCCCGCAGGGGCTGGCAGCTGGCGGCGCTGCGGACGCCGCCGCCAAAGTAGATCACCGGGCGCTGGGCGCCGTTGATGATGTCGGCGGCCCAGGCCACTTCCTTTTCATCAAAGGTGGTGACGGTGCGGATGGGCTCGGGCTGCCGGGGGGTGAACTCGCACTTGTTGGCGGTGACATCCTTGGGGATATCCACCAGCACCGGGCCCTTGCGGCCGCTCTGGGCGATGCGGAAGGCCGCCCGCATGGTGTCGGCCAGGTCCTCCACACGGCGGACGGTGAAGTTGTGCTTGGTGATGGGCATGGTGATGCCCTCGATGTAGGCCTCCTGGAAGCTGTCCCGGCCCAGCAGGTCGGTGGACACGTTGCCGGTGAAGGCCACCATGGGGATGCTGTCCATGTAGGCGGTGGCGATGCCGGTGACCAGGTTGGTGGCGCCCGGGCCGCTGGTGGCCAGCACCACGCCGGTGCGTCCGGTAGCGCGGGCGTAGCCGTCCGCCGCATGGGACGCGCCCTGCTCGTGGGCGGTCAGCACATGGGTGATCCGGTCAGCATTTTTGTACAATTCATCGTAGAGGTTCAGCACCGCGCCGCCAGGGTAGCCGAAGATGGTATCGACACCCTGCTCGCACAGCACTTCCACGAAGATTTGAGAACCGTTGAGCAGCATAGTTTTCCCTCCTCTTTCTCCTATCAAACACCGCCGGCGCCGCAAGGACTGTAAAGAAAAAAGCCCCCGTCCCCTGTCATCCAAGAGACAAAGACCTTTGCACAAGTTCTCTGCGGTACCACTCTCATTGGCGCAGCCCTGCCGCGCCCCCTCACGGGCCTCGCCCTCTCTCCGTTTTGGGTCAGGCCCTGCACGATAACGGGTGCTGCCGGCTCTGCTTACCGGAATGGTCTTTCAGCAGGCTGCTCCGGGATGACTTGGCTTTGGGACGCTGGCCGCCTCACATCTACCGGCGGCTCTCTGGACAGCGGGGACCCCTGGGCTACTTGTTCCCTTCCGCGCATTTGGGTTGTGTGTTGTGAATTGCTTTTGTGTGTGTTGTGAAATTTACTATACCCGAAAACCATCGCCTTGTCAATCAATATATTTTCCGACTGTTTTCGTACCATAAATGAAAATAATTCACCGCACTGAACCGGCCCCTTGCATCCGCCGCCCCGCTGCACTATACTTATATGGTATGGATTTTACCAAACCTGTCTGAAATGAGGGAATTTCTGATGAAGATACAGGAGCTCAGCGCCCGCCTGGCGGGCCTGGCAGTCTTTCGGGGGCTGCTGGAAGACCCCGTCATTGCCGCCTGTCAGGGGCTGATGGACACCCTGGCCACCCAGGCCGGGTACCAGGCGGTGTGCCAGGCGGCGGGCCGGTTTGAATCGGTCCTCTTTGCCGCCGACACCGACGACTTCAGCGACTATCTGGCATCTGCGGTGCTGGAGTGCGAAAACATCTGTGCCCGCCGGGCCGCCCGGGGGGCCCTGTCCCCGGTGCTGGAGCAGGCCCTGGACGGGGAGCTGCAGTTCCTGGAAGAGCTGTCGGCCCTGGGGCTGGACGACCTGCTGCTGGCCGCCGGCCTGACCCCCGCCCAGCGGGAGAGCCTGGCCTTCCTGCCCCGGTGGACCTGCCACCCCACCGGGCTGGCCGCCTCCTACGAGGCCCGGCTGTCCCAGATGGGGAAACTGGGCTACGGCATGTTTGCCCGCCACCACGTGTTCATGCTCAGCGACGAGGGGAAGCTGGTGCCGGTGCGCCACCCCGACCCCCAGCGGCTGGAAGACCTGCCGGGCTACGAGCGGGAGCGGGAAAAGGTCATCGCCAACACCAAAGCCCTGCTGGCCGGCCTGCCCGCCAACAATGTCTTGCTGTACGGCGACGCCGGCACCGGCAAGTCCAGCTCGGTGAAGGCCATCGTCAACAGGTTCGCCCCCGAGGGGCTGCGGCTGGTGGAGGTCAAGAAGAACCAGCTCTATCTGATGCCCGACCTGATGGACCAGCTGGCCGCCAACCCCCTGAAGTTCATCCTCTTCATCGACGATTTGAGCTTTGCGGCCAACGACGACAACTTCGCCGCCCTGAAGGCCATCCTGGAGGGCAGCGCCGGGGGCCGGGCCGACAACATCGCGGTCTACGCCACCTCCAACCGCCGCCACCTGGTGAAGGAGACCATGTCCGACCGCACCGGCGACGACATCCACGAGGCCGACACCCGCCAGGAACTGATGAGCCTGTCGGCCCGGTTTGGCCTCACCGTCACCTTCCAGCGGCCCGACAAGGCCCTCTACAGCGAGATCCTGCTGGACCTGGCCCGACAGGCCGGTTTGACCATCCCCGACCAGCAGCTGGTCACCATGGGGGAGGCCTTCGCCATCCGGGCGGGGGGCCGCAGCCCCCGGGCCGCCAAGCAGTTCATCGAGCAGTGCCGGGCCGGGGTGGTCTGAGCCGCCCCCAGCCTGTCCTATTTAAATAAGAAAGAAGGGCCCTCCCGCCATCCGGGAAGGCCCTTTTGTATTGTAGGATGGTTTACGGCGCCGGGGAGGCCGGGCCGCCCTCCGGCTCCACCAGGGGCCCCATCCAGGACCGGCCCTTGCCCAGGGCCTTGGCCTGGTAGAGGGCCCGGTCGGCGGCGGCATACAGGTCCATGTAGGGCACACCGCCGGTGCAGAAGGCAATGCCCACGCTGCAGGCGGCGGGCAGGGGTTTGCCCTCCCACTGGATCCCCGGCACCGCCTGGATCAGGGCGTCGGCGTAGGCCCGGGCCTGCTGTTCCCCGTCGGGCAGGTCCACCAGGGCGCCGAACTCGTCCCCGCCCAGCCGGCCCACCCGGGTGCCGGCGGGTGCCAGGCCTTTCATCAGCTCCCCCAGCCGGGCCAGCACCGCGTCCCCGCACAGGTGGCCGTAGGTGTCGTTGATGTTCTTGAAGTCGTCCATGTCCAGCACCAGCATCCCCAGCTTCTGGCCCGGCTCCATCTCCTGGAGCCGCCGCACCCCGTAGCTCTCCAGGGCGGTCTTGTTGAGGGTCTTGGTGAAGGGGTCCATCTGCAGTTCCTTCTGCAGCTCCAGGATCCGGCTCTTCTGATCCATGATGTCAAACAGCACCCCCACCCCCAGCAGGGGCTGGCCCTCTTCATCGCACTGGGTGGTCATCTGGAACTCAAACCACCGCTGCTGGCCGGTCTTCACCGGCAGCAGCAGGTCCTTTTTCTGGTAGTTCATCCGGCGGGCGTTGTCCATGCACTGGAAAATCTCTTCCTTCTGCAGCTGGTTCAGCCGGGGGCTCTGGCGGATGTAGTCCGCCGCGTTTTCCAGCTGCCGTTCCTCTCCGAAGATCTCACTCCACTGGCGGCTGAACCGCACCGCCCCGCTGCGGATGTTCCACACAAAGGTCACCATCCGGCCCCGCTGCAGCAGCAGCTCGTACTGCTCGCTGGTCAGCAGGAATTGGTCCTGGTCCTGTTCCAGGGCACGGCTCATGTGGTCCATCTCCTGGGCCCGCAGCAGACCGGCCCGGATGTTCCAGATCCGCACCCATCCCACCGCCAGGCTGACGCAGCCCATCATGATGTAGCTGAACCCGGCGTCCGGGTACCCCAGGGCTGTGAGGAACCACGCCATCCCCCCGAAGCTCAGCCCCAGGGTGGCCGCCGCATACAGCGGCTCCATCATGGCCAGGGCCCCAAAGGCCACCAGGACGGTGACGGCGCCGATCTTGCTCAGGGAGGGCTGCTGCCAGATGTCATAGCACCCGAAGGCCGCCTGCCAGGCCGCAAACAGGGCCCCCAGCAGCTGCTGGGCCCGGTACTGGACCATCAGGCCCCGGCCCTTCAGCAGTTCCCTGCCCCCCAGCAGGCAGGCCGACAGGGCCGCCGCCCCGAGGTAAAACCCCAGGTACCCCCGGCCGGCAGGGGTATCCAGGGGCACCCCGGCCAGCAGCACCCGGGCCAGGCTGATGCTCTGGATCGCAAAGCTCAGGGCCCCTCCCACCTTCATCAGCACCCAGTTGTAGGGGACAGCCTGCTCCACAAATCTTGTTCGGATTTTAGCGTTCAGAAAGCGGCGCATGGCCTTCCTCCTTTCGGTTGGTCTTCCGGCGTCCGGGCCGCCGGCGGGCCAAAACTGCACAGTGTTCCTATTATAGCAAAGCCGCAGCGGATTTGTCGAGTAAAATCCTGTCAAAACCCCTGTTTCGGGCGTTTTTTCGCCTGTTTTTGGTTTGCAGCATTCGTCACAAATTTCACAGTGTAATTTTGTGCAGAATCACGCGTGAAAAAACTGTGAAAGTTTTGTGGACGCTTCTTGACAATCCCGGCAAAAGCCGCTACTCTATTGTTCGGATACGAACTATACAAGAGGGGCTGCGGCCCCGGCTGGAGGTGAAATCAAGTTGGAAAAAGACTGCGGCGCCTGGGTCAACATGCTGTCCCGCAAGGTCAAGCGGCGGCTGAACGCCACACTGCAGGGGCTTGATATCACCGCCATCCAGTGCCGGGTGATCTTCTATATTATGGAGCACTGCCAGGAGGGCCCGGTGTACCAGCGGGACGTGGAGCAGGTGTTCAGCCTGAGCCGTTCCACCGCCACCGGCATCCTGCAGCAGCTGGAAAAGAAGGAGATGCTCCGGCGGGAGAGCGTGGCCAGCGACGCCCGGCTGAAAAGCCTGGTGCCCACCGCCCGGGCCGCCGAGCTGGACGCCCAGGTCCGCGCCTGCCTGCGCCAGACCGACCAGATCCTCACCCGGGGGCTGTCGGAGGGCCAGGTGCAGCTGTTCAAGGAGATTGCGGCCGCCATGGCCCAGAACCTGGAACAGGCCGAGGACCAGCCGGCGCCCGCCGGCTGCAGCCCCGATTGACCCGCATCCTGCATTGTTCGTACAGGAACAAAGGGCGGCCCCCTCAAGCCGCCCGCAACCATGAATAAGGAGGAATACACGAGGAATGACTCACATCATCAAAACCTTGTCTCACAGCATCCGTGAGTACAAGAAGACCTCGGTCATGACCCCTCTGCTGGTCACGGTGGAGGTCATCATGGAATGTGCGATCCCCTTTGTGATCGCCCAGCTGGTCAACCAAATGCAGGCCGGCTGCTCGATGGATGTCATCATCCGCTACGGCGCGGCCCTGCTGGTGATGGCCGTGGTGTCCCTGATCTTCGGCGGCGCCGCCGGCGCCACCTGCGCCAACGCATCGGCCGGCTTCGCCCGCAACCTGCGCAAGGATATGTTCTACAAAATCCAGGACTACTCCTTTGAGAACATCGACAAGTTCTCGGTGTCCAGCCTGGTCACCCGTCTGACCACCGATATCACCAACGTCCAGATGGCCTACATGATGATCATCCGTGTGGCCATCCGGTGCCCGCTGATGCTGGTGTTCTCCTTTGTGATGGGCTTTGTCATGGGCGGCCGGCTGGCCATCATCTTCCTGTTCACCATCCCCATCCTGCTCATCGCCCTGATCCTGGTGATCCGGGCCGCCACCCCCCTGTTCCGCCGGGTGTTCCGCAAGTACGATGCCCTGAACGACTCGGTGCAGGAGAACGTCCAGGCCATGCGGGTGGTCAAGAGCTACGTCCGTGAGGACTACGAAAAGAAAAAGTTCGGCGCAGCCGCCGAGGACGTCCAGAAGGACTTCACCAAGGCCGAGCGGATCATGGCCCTCAACGGCCCCATGATGCAGTTCTGCGTCTATGCCGGCATGGTGTTCGTCATGTCCTACGGCTCCTACGCCGTCATCACTTCCCAGGGCCTGGACCTGAACGTGGGCCAGATGTCCTCCATGCTGACCTACAGCTTCCAGATCCTGATGAGCCTGATGATCCTGTCCATGGTGTTCACCATGATCACCATGTCCCAGGAGTCTGCCGAGCGTATTGTGGAGGTCCTCAGTGAGGAGAGCACCCTCCACAGCCCCGAAAACGCCCTGACCGAGATCAAGGACGGCTCGGTGGATTTTGACCACGTCAGCTTCAAGTATTCCAAGAAGGCCGAGCGCTTCGCCCTGTCTGACATCGACCTGCACATCAAGTCGGGCGAGGTCATCGGCATCCTGGGCGGCACCGGCTCCTCCAAGTCCAGCCTGATCCAGCTGATCCCCCGTCTGTACGACGTCACCGAGGGCAGCGTCAAGGTGGGCGGCGTGGACGTCCGCAAGTACGACCTGGAGGCCCTGCGCAACCAGGTGGCCGTGGTGCTGCAGAAGAACGTGCTGTTCTCGGGCACCATCAAGGACAACCTGCGCTGGGGCAACCCCAACGCCACCGACGCCGAAATGCTGGAAGCCTGCCAGCTGGCCCAGGCCGACGAGTTCATCCAGCAGTTCCCCGACAAGTACGACACCTGGATTGAACAGGGCGGCGCCAACGTGTCGGGCGGCCAGAAGCAGCGCCTGTGCATCGCCCGGGCCCTGCTGAAGAAGCCCAAGATCCTGATCCTGGACGACTCCACCAGCGCCGTGGATACCCGCACCGACGCTTTGATCCGCCAGGGCTTCCGGGAGTTCATCCCCGAGACCACCAAGATCATCATCGCCCAGCGCGTGGCCAGCGTCCAGGATGCCGACCGCATCATCATGATGGAGGGCGGCCGCATCGCCGCCATCGGCACCCACGAGGAGCTGCTCAAGACCAACGACGTCTACCGCGATATCTATACATCCCAGAACCGCGCATCTCAGAATCCGGCAGGAGGTGACAAGGATGCCCAATAACACCAGCACCGGACGCGGCAAGCGGGCCCCCAAGGGGGTTGCCGGCCGTCTGATCCGCACCATCTTCTCGTTTTACCCCGTGCTTCTGCCCATCGTGATCTGCTGCATCCTGCTCAACGCCATCGTCAGCTCGATCCCCTCCGTCTTTATGCAGAACACCATCGCCGTGGTGGAACAGACCTACAAGAGCGGCGACTGGTCCACTGCCTCGGTGACCATCCTGAAACTGGTGGCCATCCTGGTGGTGCTGTACGTCATCAGCCTGGCGGCCAGCTTCGCCTACAACCAGCTGATGGCCATCATCACCCAGGGCACCCTGGCCAAACTCCGTGAAAAGATGTTTGACCACATGCAGGACCTGCCCATCCGCTACTTCGACACCCACAGCCACGGCGATATCATGAGTTTCTACACCAACGATATCGACACCCTGCGCCAGCTCATCAGCCAGAGCATGCCCCAGCTGACCATCTCTGCGGTCACCCTGCTGAGCGTGTTCTGCATCATGATCTACTACAGCATCTGGCTGGCCCTGGTGGTGGTGGCAGGCGTCATCATCATGTTCTTCACCGCCCGCTATGTCAGCGGCCACTCTTCCGGCTACTTCCTCAAGCAGCAGGTCACCATCGCAAAGGCCGAGGGCTTCATGGAAGAGATGATGACCGGCCAGAAGGTCATCAAGGTCTTCTGCCACGAGGAAGGCGCCAAGGCCGACTTCGACAAGGTCAACGACGAGCTGTTTGAGAACAGCGAAAAGGCCAACCGCTACGCCAACATCCTGATGCCCCTGCTGATGAACATGGGCAACGTGATGTACGTGCTGGTGGCCCTGGTGGGCGGCAGCATGCTGCTGTGGGGCACCCCCAACTTCAGCCTGTCGGGCATGGCCCTGAGCATCAGCATCGTTGTCCCCTTCCTGAACATGACCAAGCAGTTTGCCGGCGCCATCGGCCAGGTGTCCAACCAGGTGAACATGGTGGTCATGGGCCTGGCCGGCGCCCACCGGATCTTCGCCCTGCTGGACGAGGAGCCCGAGGTGGACGAGGGCTACGTCACCCTGGTGAACGCCCGCGAGAAGGAGGACGGCACCCTGGAGGAGTACCCCGAGCGGACCAACGTCTGGGCCTGGAAGCACCCCCACCACGACGGCACCGTCACCTACACCAAGCTGCAGGGCGACGTGCGGTTCTACGACGTGGACTTCGGCTATGTGCCCGAAAAGACGGTGCTGCATGACATTTCCCTGTATGCAAAGCCGGGCCAGAAGGTGGCCTTCGTGGGTTCCACCGGCGCCGGCAAGACCACCATCACCAACCTGATCAACCGGTTCTACGACATCCAGGACGGCAAGATCCGCTACGACGGCATCAACATCCGCAAGATCAAGAAGGATGACCTGCGCCGTTCCCTGGGCATCGTGCTCCAGGATACCAACCTGTTCACCGGCACCGTCATGGACAACATCCGCTACGGCAACCTGGATGCCCACGACGAGGAGTGCATTGCCGCCGCCAAGCTGGCGGGCGCCGATGACTTCATCCGCCGCCTGCCCGACGGCTACAACACTATGCTGACCGGCAACGGCGCCAACCTGTCCCAGGGCCAGCGCCAGCTGCTGGCCATCGCCCGGGCCGCTGTGGCGGATCCCCCGGTGATGATCATGGACGAGGCCACCAGCTCCATCGATACCCACACCGAGGCCATTGTCCAGCGGGGCATGGACGCCCTGATGACCGGCCGCACCACCTTCGTGATTGCCCACCGGCTGTCCACCGTCCAGAACGCCGACGCCATCATGGTGCTGGACCACGGCCGCATCATCGAGCGGGGCACCCACGACCAGCTGATCGCCCTGAAGGGCACCTACTACCAGCTGTACACCGGCGCCCTGGAACTGGACTAATCCCCAGGCACACCTGTGTAAATACTTCCTCAACGCCAAAGCGGCGCTTTCCCGGCCACCCGGCCCGGAAGGCGCCGCCTTTTGTTTTGGGCTGCTCGGGTTGTCTGCAGGCCGGTTTGGGGGTGTGTCCCGGCTCCCGATTTCAGCCGCCCCAGCCGGGGGCTTGGGGGTTGTGCCTGTGGTTCCCGGGGCTTTGGTTTTGTGCCGCCGGGGCCTGCGGGCCGGGCCGCTTTGGCTGCCTGCGGCTGTTTGGCCGGGGCCGCTCTCCCTCGCCGGAGAGGGGCGCCGCCTTGTGCTTTGGGGTTCACAGCTGGTTCAGCACCCAGGCGAAGCCCGCCAGCACCGCCAGCATGGCCGGGATGCCCACCGCCAGCACCAGGCAGCCCAGGCAGCCGGGGCCCCCGCTGCCGCCGTGTGACCCTCCGCCGCCCTGGATGCGGTCAAAGTCCTGTTTGTAGTGGACGTAGCCGTCGATGCCCCTGCCGTAGAAGCCCCAGTCCTGGTCTTTCATGGGTCTGCCTCCCTGTCTGTGTTTGGATTGCCCCCATTGTACCACAGAAGCAGTCCCATGGGCAGGACGTCTTTCCCGGCGCAGAAAACTGCGGCCGCGGGCCCCCGGATGTGAACCCCTCCGGGGCGGGAGCGGTTTTCCCCCTACCAGGAAGCCTTCCCGCCGGCCGGCCCCACCGGTTCCCCGGTGTCCCCGGGATTCCCGGCAGAGGCAGGGCCCCGCCCTGCTATCCAGCCAAACAACCTGATCCTGGAGAGCAGGTCGTCGTCGTCCTGTCCGTCCCTGTTTGATCCTGTGAGATGGCGGCGGCAGCGGCGGCACGCGCCCGCAGGCGCGCAGATAAGGCAGCTGCCGCTGCTGCTGCCTTATCCCCTGGAAGACGACGACAGGAGTCTTCCCCAGGAACAGGTACATGGACAAGCTCATGGACAAGTCCATGCTCATGGACAAGTCCATGCTCAAGGACATGTACAGCTTGATTTGCTTGGGTTTGCTTGGTTTTGCTTGCCTTTGCTTGAACGTGGCAAGCAAAAGTAGCATTTGCTTGATTTGCTTGACTTTGCTTGACCTTGCCGATGGATGGCGGCGGCAGGCTTTATGGCAGCAGCTGCTGCCCCAGGAACAGGTACAGGAACAGGTACAGGTACAGGTACAGGGACAAGAGCAGGTACAGGTACAGCCGCTTTTGCCGAAAACCGGACGGCAAATCCGGCATTTGCCGCTTTTGCCGCCCCCTGCAAAAGCCGGGTTTTCCCCTCCCGAAGGGGGCCGTATGGGCCCGTGAGCGCTGGGTTTTCAACGCCTGGACCGGGAGTCTGGGGCGCTGATGGCTGGGGGAAAAGGCGCGGTTTTTCGCGCCGGATGCCCGGGCCGGGGCGCGGGAGGTTTGCTGCGGCATTTCCACGAATTTTTTACGACGCTTTGCCGGGAAAACCGGCCCCAAAAGGCCGCTCCGCAGGGCCCGGCCCCGCCGCTCCAAAAGCAACAAGACCCCGCATGAACACTGGTTTTTCCAGCATCCATGCGGGGTTTTTTCAAGTTGCGCCAGCAGGAGTCGAACCTGCGATGGGGGAGTCAAAGTCCCCTGCCTTACCGCTTGGCGATGGCGCATTGCATCCAGCACAATGGCTCACTTTGGCAGGCCGCAAGGCCTTTCTGCCAGGGCAGAAAGAGCTGTCCTTCCAGCTCCGTCAGCGCATTTTGCTACCAAGATAGTATACCATTGCTATCCCGTTCTGTCAACCGGAAACCGGCACAGGCCGGGATAACGGCAGCCCTCTTGCCGTTCTGGAAAAGCCCCGCTGCACCCCTTTTTCTGCGGCCTGCGCACCAAAAAATACCGGCGGATTTCAACCCGAAATCCACCGGTATCGCTTCTTTAAACCGTTTTAGACAGCCTTGCGGCCCTCAGCTTTGCCAAAGGAAATAAAATGCTCGTAGTATTTGACATTGTCCGCGCCATAGGCGGCCACCAGGTCGGGGTTATTGGCCTTGTAGGCAGCCAGATTGAATTCCACGCTGCCCTGACGGCCTTCCTTCATGCCATTGTTGATGAAATGCTCAAACAACAGCTTTTCATTGTCTCCCAGAGCCGCGACCAGATCAGGGTTCAGGGTCTTGTAATCGTTGTAATTGTAGACGGCACTGTAGCGGGCCACCGTAGGCAGGAAAGGCAGATTTTGCAGAACATAGTAGCGATTGTCCGACACGGCTGTGTTGCCATCAATGGTCTGCTTGCTTCCATCCATATAGGTCACCACAATGTGGCCCACCGTCATGTAATCCACCGAAGTATTGTACATCACGTTTTCAAAGGTTACATCGTTGTTGGTGTACATGATGTTGTTGATCTCGTAGTCGCTCAGATAGACATACGTATCCTCGTCTCCAAACAGGCTGGGCTTCACAAAGAAATTGTTGTACTTGTCCAGATACACCACCATGGGATCGGCATCTTGGTCATTGATCAGATAGGGTGTGGTGCTGTAGCTTTCAAAAGGCGTACCTGCCGCGCTGGAATCCTGGTAGGTACCGAGGGCATAGGCCTGGGCGGAATAGGGCTCTATGGGTCCGATGACCGTCAGGGTCTTGGGCCCGTTGCCTGTAATGGTGTCCTTCACCGGATCATCCACCCGGTTATAGGCGTTGAGATAGAGGTCGATGTACTTGATCTCTTTTCCAGAGTTATTGCGGAAAGAGAAAGATACCGAAATACCGCCCACCGAATTCATATCCATGTAAAACTGGGTGATCTCTACAGCCGGTTTGCCAGCCGCTGCCGCAGGCATGGCCATGATCATGCAGAGGATCAAACCCAAACAGATCGAAAGAAATTTTTTAGTTTTTGTTCGTTCCACAGGAATACCTCCTTATCCCGTATCGGGATTGCTTTTTTCACTAAAATATCACACCTGTATCATCCTGTCAAGGTTCCGCCTGCATGGCTTTTCCACAGCCAAAAAGCCCGGCCGGGTGTGCAGCAGCACACACGGGCCGGGCTCGGGTTTTCAGGAATACTACAGGGGATCAGCTGCCGGGGGCCCCGGATCACTCAATCAGGCCGTTCAGCAGCGTCAGGCACTTGCGGCTGTGGAGCTTGCGGATGGCCTTGGCCTCGATCTGGCGCACACGCTCACGGGTGACGCCGAAGTCCCGGCCCACTTCCTCCAAGGTGCGGGGGCGGCCGTCGTCCAGACCGAACCGCAGCCGGATCACCTTTTCCTCGCGAGGCGTGAGACTCTTGAGGGCCAGGTTGATCTGCTGGGCCACCATGGCCCGGTCGGCAGCCTTGCCGGGGGCCTCGGCGTTCTCGTCGGCCACGAAGTCACCCAGGGAGGAATCCTCTTCCTCGCCCACGGGGCTCTCCAGGCTGGCGGGCTCCTGGGCCATCCGCTGGATCTCCCGGACCCGCTCCACCGTCATATCCATGGCTTTGGCCAGTTCCTCGGCGGTGGGCTCGTGGCCGTTCTGGTACACCAGCTGGCTGGTGGCCTGGCGCATCCGGTTGATGGTCTCCACCATGTGGACCGGGATCCGGATGGTGCGGGCCTGGTCCGCAATGGCGCGGGTGATGGCCTGGCGGATCCACCAGGTGGCATAGGTGGAGAACCGGAAGCCACGGGCGCAGTCGAACTTCTCGGCGGCCTTGATCAGGCCGATGTTGCCCTCCTGGATCAGGTCCAGGAAAGCCAGGTTGTGGCCCACGTGCTTTTTCGCAATGGACACCACCAGACGCAGGTTGGCCTCGCTGAGGCTCCGGCGGGCGTTCAGGCCGTCCTGGCGGGTCTTGAGCAGCTCTTCCCGCCGCTCGTCGGTCAGGGGGCCGTCTTCCACCGCCTCCATGGCTTCCTTTTCCTCGGCGGCGTCCTCGGCGGAATCCTCGGGCCGCTCCTTGTCTTTGCGGTCCTCGGGGTCCAGATCCTCTTCCGGCTCCTCGTAGTCGGGGGAAGTCTCATCCTCCTCGAAGGAGAACCGGGCGGTGTTGCGCTTGATGTAATCGGGGCGGTTGTACTTGCGGCGGTCGGCCTGGAGGATCCGGGCGGCCTCGGCGCCGGCATGGATCCGGCGGCTCAGCTCCACCTCCTGCTCCGCCGACAGCAGCGGAATCTGGCCGATCTGCTTTAAGTAATTCTTGACGGGGTCGTCCAGCAGCTCATCCATGGCCGCCTTCAGGTCGGCAGGGTTCTCCTCCAGGTGGTCGTCCTCAGGCTCTTCGTAATCGTCATTGGCATTGGCTTCGGCCGTCTCCACCTCGGCCAGGATGCCGTCCACGTCCAGGGATGCCTCGTTCTCCTGGATCTTGATCCCCCGCTCCTCCAAAAGGGTGTACAGGCTCTCGGTGTCCAGGCCGCACTCCTGCGCCAGCGCGCGCACTTCGTCCGCGTTGACGGTACCATCGCTGGCGCCTTTGCGCAGCATTTCTTTTAAGGTCATGCCCATATTTCTCTCTCCTTTTTGCTCAAGGGGTCAGGGGCGGCTCAGATCACCAGACCGCCGTTGACGCCGAATACCTGCCCCGTGATATACCCTGCATCCTCTCCTGCCAGGAAGAGCAGGGCCCGGGCCACTTCCCCGGCGCTGCCCAGGCGGCCCACAGGGGTTTCTTCCGCCAGGGCCTCCTTGTCCGCCGGGGTAAAGGACGCCATCATATCGGTGTCGATGACGCCCGGGGCCACGCAGTTGACGGTGATGCCGCTGGGCCCTTCCTCCCGGGCCAGGGCTTTGGTCAGGCCGATGAGGCCCGCCTTGGCCGCCGAATAGTGGACTTCGCAGCTGCCGCCGGTCTGGCCCCACATACTGCTCACCGTGATGACCCGGCCCCATTTGCGGCGGATCATCCCCGGCAGGGCCAGCTGGCACAGGTGGAAAGCCCCGGTGAGGTTGACGTCCAGCATGTGCTGCCACTCCTCGGGTGTGATGTCGGTGAACAGCTTCTGCTGGGCGATGCCGGCGTTGGACACCAGGATGTCCACGTGGCCCAGCACCGTCTCGGCGGCGGTGAACGCCGCCTTACAGGCCGGGCGGCTGGCCACGTCGCACTGCAGGGCGACGCAGCCGGGGAGCTCTGCCTCCAGCCGGGCCGCCGCCTGGGCGTTGGTATGGTAGAGCACAGCCACCCGGTACCCGGCCTGGTAAAAGGCCCGGGCCGCTGCTGCGCCGATGCCCCGGTCGCCCCCCGAAATCAGCACGCCCCGGGCGGGGGTCCGCACCGGCGGCGTTTCCGCAAGGGCAGGGCCGGCGCCCAGGGCGCCCTGGGCGGGCGCAGGGGCGGTCTGTTCCCCTGCGGAGGGCAGGGACCCGGGGGTTGCGCCGGGGTCCTGCCCCGCTGCGGGGGCTACAGGCTGGGGTTGTTCCTCCACCCGGGCGGGCTCAGCAGGCCCGCCGGCCTCGATGGGCTCCAGGGCCAGTTCCGGGGCTTTTTCGGCCTCGGGGGCCCTGGGGGGAGGGTCCAGCTCAAAGGTCAGCTCAAAATCATCTTCGCGCATGGGCTGTACCTCCTGCAAGATGTTTCAAGGTGTTTGGTTACCCTGCCGCCCGCCGCCGCGCCGCCTGTACCATCTCTGCCGGAATCGCCGGCACTGCGGCATTTTTGGACAAAAAAGCGGGCATTTTCGGCAAAATACCATCGTATATTATACACCATTCCCGCGAAAAAGGGAAGGGTTCCGCGAAAAATATTTTTCCGGCTTTCAGGTGCGGGACGGCGGGGTCCATTTGGGCTTTTTCCCCCGCTGGGCCCGGAGCCGGTTGAAAAATTCCGCCAGCAGGGCCGAGGCCTCTTCGGCTCCCAGTCCCTGCTCCACCACCGGGTGGTGGTTGAAGGGCAGGGCGAACAGGTCGGTCACCGACCCGCAGCACCCGGCCTTGGGGTCGGGGGCGCCGTACACCACCCGGCGGATCCGGCTGTTGACGATGGCTCCGGCGCACATGGGGCAGGGCTCCAGCGTTACAAACAGCTCGCACTCCCACAGCCGCCAGCCCCCCAGGGCCTTGCAGGCGGCGTCAATGGCCAGCAGCTCGGCGTGGTGGAGGGCGTTGCGCTGGGTCTCCCGGGTGTTGTGGGCGGCGGCGACAATCTCCCCCCGCCGGGCCACCACGGCCCCCACCGGCACCTCCCCCAGATCGGCGGCGATCCGGGCCTCCCGCAGGGCGGCGCCCATCAGTTCCTGGTCGGTCATGGCGGTCCTCCTTTCCCGCTGGTACAAAAATCGCGCTGATGCGCCGTATCTACAGTCTGGCACATCCAGCGCGCAGGCAAACAAAAATCCGTCAGCCTCCCACGGCCTCCATGGTCAGGCGGCCCAGCAGCAGCACCAGCACCACCAGCATCATGGGCCGGATCACCCTGGCGCCCCCCTTCAGGGCCAGCCGGGAGCCGATCAGGTTCCCCACAATGCCGCTGATGGCGCAGGGGATGGCGATGTGGAACACCACCATCCCCGACGTCAGGTAGGTCACCAGGCTGGCGTAGTTGCTGGCCAGGTTCAGCAGCTTGGCGTTGCCGCTGGCCCGGCGCATGTCAAAGCCCATGATGGTGCTGAAGGCGATGATGGCGAAGGTGCCGGTGCCGGGGCCGAAGAGGCCGTCGTAGCAGCCGATGCCCACCCCGATGGCCAGGGCCTGCACCGCCCGCAGCCGGGTGAGGGCCATCTCGCCGCAGTCCCGGTCGGGGGCCTTCCACTGGGTCAGGATGATCACCGCCGCCACCGGCAGGATGCACAGCATCATGATCCGCAAAGCGCCGTCGCTGAGCCACATGGCGATGTGGCTGCCCATTGAGCTGCCCGCAAAGCTGCCCAGGGCGGCCAGCAGGCCCACCTTCACATCCAGCGCCCCGCTGCGGAAAAACTTGGCGGTGGCAAAGGTGGTGCCGCAGGCGGCGCTGAACTTGTTGGTGCCATAAGTATAGTGGACCGGCAGCCCCGCAAACAGGTAGGCCGGCAGGCTGATCAGCCCGCCGCCCCCGGCCGCCGAATCCACCACCCCGGCAAAGCCGGTCATACAGATCAAAAACAGCAGCATGGGGCTGCTGACCGTGATTCCTTCCATAACAGTTCCCTCTCTATGCAATGTCGGTTGTTTTCTGCTTTCCCGAATCCATTCCGATGCCCGCAGGCGCGGCCTTTCCCCTGCCGCGCCCCAAAGGGGCCTTTCTTACAGCCACAGCCGGCCCTCGCAGGCCAGCACCTGGTCCAGGATCATCCGGCTCACCTTGGCGCCGTAGACCATGGCGGGGTGGGCGCTGTACTCCACCACGTCGTCAAAATGCTTATTCATCAGCACGATCACATAGTCCCCGTAGGGGGTGTGGACGATGCCGCCGTCGTTGCGGCAGGCATCCATGCTGCCGCTCTTGCTGGCCACCCAGATCAGCTCGGGGTCGCCGGTCTCCTCGCAGTCCAGGTAGTAGGGGGGGAAGTCGGCGGTGAGCATGGCGTTGTAGTGCTGGGACCGGAAGATGGACAGCATCTCGGCGCTGGCCTCCCGGCTCACCAGGGTGCCCCGGGCCACCTGGGCGAAGAGGGCCCCGTAGTCCCGGGGGGTGGTGGTGCCCAGCTTGTCGTACCGGTCAAAGTGCAGGGGGTTGTGGAGGACGGTGTGGGTGAACCCCAGCTCCCGGATGCACTGGTTGATCTGGTCCAGCCCCAGGTAGTCGATGACCATGTTGGTGGCGATGTTGTCGGAGCAGATGATCATCATGGTGGCGATGTCCTTCACCTTCAGCTGGGCCCCCACCCCCAGGGCCCGCAGCATCCCCGAGCCGTCCACAAAGTGTTCCGGCTTGTAGGTGATGAGGTCGGTGAGGCTGGCTTTGCCCCGGCTGGCCTGCAGGTACAAAGCCGCCAGGATGTAGGCCTTGATGGTGGAAGCGGTCTCGAATTCCTCGTCGATGCCCATCTCCACCCGGTGGCCCTGCAGGTCGTCCACCAGGACGCTCATCTGGCCGTGGTAGGAGTAGAGCTCGGCGGCAATCCGCTTTTCCAGGGTCATGTTCGGATCCATTTTGTTGTTTCCCTCCCCGTTTGTACCGGACGTAGTGTCCGGCCTGTAGAATGATGTGCGGGTATTACAGATTATCCTCAAAGAACCGCCGGGCGTTGCGCCAGAAGATCCCCTCCACCTCGTCCTCGGTGAAGCCTTCCTTCCGCAGCGCATCCGCCAGCAGCGGCATCTTGGAGCAGTTTTCCAGTTCCAGCTTGCCCCCGATGCCGTCAAAGTCGCTGCCCAGGGCGATCATCCGGGCCCCGCCCACCTGCTTGTAGTGGGCCGCGTGTTTGGCGATGAGGGCGGTGGTGGAACGGCACAGGTCCCCCCTGGGCTGGTCGTCCAGGAAGGCGGAACAGTAGTTGAGGCCGGCGATGCAGCCCCTCTCGGCCATGGCCCGGATCATCTCGTCGGTGAGGTTCCGGCAGTGGGGGGCCAGGGCCCGGCAGTTGGAGTGGCTGGTCGCAAAGGGCCGGGTGCTGTGTTCAATCACATCCCAGATCCCCCGGTCGGACAGGTGGCTGATGTCCACAATCATGTGGAGCCGCTCCATCTCGGCCAGGAAGGCAAAGCCGGTGTCGGTGAGGCCGTGTTCGGTGTCGGGCGGGCAGGGCCACAGGTCGGGGCCGCCGGCCTTGACGTTGGGGGATGCCAGCTCATTGGGGTAGTTCCAGGTGAGGGTCATCATCCGGACCCCCAGCTCATACAGACGCCGCAGCACCCCCAGGCTGCCCTTGCAGCAGCCCCCTTCCTCCACCGTCAGCATGGCGCTGATCTTGCCGGCGGCGGCGTTGCGGCCGATGTCGGCGGCGGTGTACACCGGGGCAATCCGGTCGGGGTATTTTTCCATGATCTGTTTGAAGAGGTCGATCTCCTCCAGGGCGGTGACCAGGGGGTCCTCCCCCGAGCCCAGGTTCACAAAGGCCGCCAGGCACTGGAGCATGTAATCCCCGGCTTCCAGTTTGGCCAGGTCGATGTGGAGGTCATTTTGTGCAAAGGAAAGGGGCCGGCCCGCCTTTTGGGCGTGGCGCAGCTCGCTGAGGGTGTCGCAGTGCAGGTCCCAGACTTTCATGGGCTGGTCCTCCTTTCAAAAGATGGTGCCCACCGCGGTGAGCTTTTTGTCCAGGTCCTCCCGGTAGAGGGGGCTGGCGGGGTCCAGGCTGTTGTACACCACCCCGCCGCTGGCAGCGGCGCCGGTGGAGTGGATGTACAGCCCGTCCCCCAGGTAGAGGGCGATGTGCCCCGGGAAGTAGAGGGTGTCCCCCGGCTCCATGGCCTCCCGGGGGATCTCATGCACCGGCCAGCCCGGCATAATCCGGGCGTTGCGGTAGATCAGCACCCCGTTCTGCATATAGACGTTGCTGACCAGGCCCGAGCAGTCCACCCCGCAGCCGGCCTTGCCGCCCCAGCGGTACTGGACCCCCAGGTATTTCCGGGCCGTCTCGCACACCGCCCGGCGGAAGGCGTTCTGGTCGCCCCCGTGCCACCGGTCCAGGGCGTGCTGCACCAGCTGCCCCGGGGCAATGTCCAACGCCTCGGCCAGGGCGTCGTCAAAGGCCGCCCCCTCCCGCTGGGTGAAGACAGCGTCCTCCTCCCAGGCGAGGGCTTCCAGGGACTGGTTCCACACCCAGGCGGGCCGGCCGTCGGCCAGCAGCACCCGGGTCCAGCCGGGGACCTCTTCCCCCTCGGGGGCCAGACGGAGCCGGGCCCCCCGGCCCACCGTCAACAGCCGCACCCCCGCCACTTTGGGGCAGCTCAGCAGGTCGGCCTCCCGGGCCGCCATCACCGACGGCGCCGCCAGGTACCCCCGCAGCTGGCCCTCATCCAGGAACAAAAGGTCCTGCCGGTCCACATAGCCGGGGTAGCCGTAGAAGGTGCGGATCTGCACCATTTCTCCATCCTGTTCAGGGTCCTCCACCACCTGGCAGCTCTGGCCGTACAGGCCCTCGTCCCCGATGGAGGAAAGGACCTCCCCTTCCTCCCCGATGCGGGTTTTGGCCGGCAGGTCATAGATGGTGGCCGCCGGGCGGTTGAACAGCGCAAATTTCACAGCGCAGCCCTCCTTTGGTTCATTCGGTCTTTCATTGTAGCATCACGGCGCGAAAAATGCAACCAGCGCGCGGACTTTGGCCTTTTTTGCCTTCTTGACAACCGGCAGAGCCGCGCTATAATAAATGGGTCCAATCGAATTGGTTGACATATCAACAATTGACAAGTCAACCGGAAAGGATGTGTGAGGTTGGAGGATACGTTTCACATGCTGCTTTACCGGGTCTTCCATACCCAGCGGGCCTGGCTGCGGCCCTGGCGGGGGGCCATCGGGCTGGGGCCGGGCCAGCCCAAGGTCATCAGTTTCCTGACCCGGAACGGCCCCTGCAGCCAGCGGCAGCTGGCGGACTATTTCGAGATCGACCCGGCGGCGGTGTGCCGGATGCTGGACTCCCTGGAAAAGGGGGGCTTCGTCACCCGCCGGGCCCATCAGAACGACCGCCGGACCGGCGTGGTGGAGGTGACCCCAAAGGGCGCCGCCGCCTCGGACGCCTGGCTGGAAGCCTGCCGCGGGATGGAGCGGCAAATGCTGCGGGGCTTTACGCCCCAGGAAACCGAGCAGTTCGCAGACTATCTGCGGCGGGCCCGGGAAAATCTGCGGGAGCCCAGCGCCCCCGCCCCTGAGGAGGGAAGATCGTGAATGACTTGAAACGCCTGTACGGCTACATGGGGCCCTACCGGAAGGATATGGCCCTGGGGATGCTGCTGGTGGTGATCGAGAGCGCCTTTGAAATGGTGATCCCCATCCTGATGAGCAGCATCATCGACGATGGCGTGGCCCGGGCCGACGTCCACCGGATTCTCCAGATCGGCGTGGAGATGGCCATCTGTGCTTTGCTGTCCCTGGCCACCGGCCTGCTGTATGCCCGGTACGCCGCCCGGGCCTCCTATGGCTTCGGCGCACGGATCCGCCAGGCCCAGTACGCCAGGGTCCAGGAATACGCTTTCGGAAACCTGGACCACTTTGAGACGTCCTCCCTGATCACCCGGATGACCACCGACGTGACAGTGGTCCAGAACGCCATCAACGGCGGGTTCCGGCCCCTGGTGCGTGGGCCTTCCATGCTGGTGCTGGGGGTGCTGCTGTCCTTTTACATGAGCCCCCGGCTGGCAGTGGTGTTCTTTGTCTGCGCCCCGGTGCTGGGGCTGGTGCTGTTCTTTGTGGTGCGCCGGATCGCCCCCAAGTACACCCTGCTGCAGCAGTCCATGGACCATCTGAACACGGTGGTCCAGGAGTGCCTCACCGCCATCCGGGCGGTGAAGGCCTTTGTCCGGGGCAAGTACGAGGAGGAGAAGTTCCGGGCCGTCAACAGTGAGCTGATGAACGTCAGCCTCTCCACCTTCCGGACTGCGGTGCTGAACCTGCCCGCCTTCCAGGTGACCATGTACGCCGCCATGGTGATGATCCTCTGGTTCGGCGGCCACATGATCCTCAGCGGCACCCTGACGGTGGGCCGGCTCACCAGCTTCCTGAGCTATGTGCTCCAGGTGATGAACTCCCTGATGATGATTTCCAACGTCTTTTTGCTGATGACCCGCTCCCTGGCCAGCGCCCACCGGATTGTCCAGGTGCTGGACGAGCAGGTGGAGCTGGATTCCCCCAAAGACGCCGTCAAAGAGATCCCCGACGGGGGCATTGTCTTTGAGAATGTCTCCTTCAAATACCACCCCGACGCCGCCGAGTACGCCCTGGCGGATATCAACCTGACCATCCGCCCGGGCCAGACGGTGGGCATCCTGGGGGGCACCGGCTCGGCCAAGTCCACTTTGGTCCAGCTGATCCCCCGGCTGTACGACGCCACCCAGGGCCGGGTGCTGGTGGGCGGGCAGGACGTCCGCCGCTATGACCTGACCGCCCTGCGGGACGCCGTGGGCATTGTGCTCCAGAAGAACGTGCTGTTCTCGGGCACGGTGCGGGACAACCTGCGGTGGGGCAACCCCGACGCCACCGACGATGAACTCTGGGCCGCCTGCCAGGCGGCCTGCGCCGACGAGTTTCTGGAGCGGATGCCCGGCGGCCTGGACGCCGACCTGGGCCAGGGAGGCGTCAACGTGTCGGGCGGCCAGAAGCAGCGTCTGTGCATCGCCCGGACCCTGCTGAAAAAGCCCAGGATCCTGATTTTTGACGACTCGGTCAGCGCGGTGGACACTGCCACCGAGGCCAAAATCCGCAAGGCCCTGGCGGCCCTGGCAGGGGTCACCAAGATCATCATCGCCCAGCGGGTCACCTCGGTGATGGGCACCGACATGATCGTGGTGCTGGAGGACGGCCGCATCCATGCGGTGGGCACCCACAGCCAGCTGCTGGCCAGCGACCCCATCTACCAGGAAATCTATCACTCCCAGATGAAAGGAGGGGACGCAGATGGCGCATCAGATCACCGGTAAAAAGCCCAAGAATTTCTGGTTCACCTTCAAGGCCCTGCTGTCCTACATGGGGCGGCACAAGTTCCTGTTCCTGGCGGTGGCGGTGCTGGTCACCCTCAGCGCCCTGGGCAACCTGCTGGGCACCTACATGATCCGCCCGGTGGTCAACAGCGTGGGGGCTGGGGACGTCAACGCCCTGGCCCGGGGTGTCATCCTCACCGCCGTCATCTTTGCCATCGGCGCCCTGGCGGCCTTCGGCTACACCCAGACCATGGTGTATGCGGCCCAGAAGGTGCTGTATGACATCCGGCGGGACTTGTTCGCCCACATCCAGTCCCTGCCCCTGCGGTTCTTCGACACCCAGCTCCACGGCGACATCATGAGCTATTTCACCAACGACGTGGACACCGTGTCGGACGCTCTGAACAACAGCTTTGCCATGACCATCCAGAGCTTCATCCAGATCGTGGGCACCCTGACTTTGCTGTTCATCCTGAACTGGCGGCTGTCCCTGATCGTGGTGGTGGGCTATGCGGCCATGTTCCTCTACATCCGGTTCAGCGCCGGCCGCAGCACCTCCTACTACACCACCCAGCAGGCGGCCCTGGGGGACGTCAACGGCTACATTGAAGAGATGGTCAGCGGCCAGAAAGTGGTCAAGGTCTTCAACCACGAGCCCGAGAACCTGCGGGTGTTCGGGGAGAAGAACGAAGTCCTCCGCAAGGCGGGCACCGGCGCCCAGAGCTACGCCGCCACCATGGTCCCTGCGGTGGTGAGCATTTCCTACATCAACTACGCCATCGTGGCGGTGGTGGGCGGCCTGATGGTGCTGAACGGGATGACCGACATCGGCAGCCTGTCCAGCTATCTGGTGTTTGTGCGGCAGGCGGCTCTGCCCATCAACCAGTTCACCCAGCAGAGCAACCTGCTGCTGGCGGCCATGGCGGGCGCCGAGCGGATTTTCGAGGCCATGCGCCTGGCCCCCGAGGTGGACGAAGGCAAGGTCCAGCTGGTGAACGTCCGGGAAGAAAACGGCGTCCTCACCGCCTGCGGGGAAAAGACGGGCCGCTGGGCCTGGCAGAAGCCGGACGGCACCCTGGTCCCCCTGCGGGGGGACGTGCGGTTCCACGACGTCAGCTTCGGCTACGACAAGGGCCACACCATCCTTCACAACGTCAGCCTCTACGCGAAGCCGGGCCAGAAGATCGCCTTTGTGGGCTCCACCGGCGCCGGCAAGACCACCATCACCAACCTGATCAACCGGTTCTACGACATTGATTCGGGCAGCGTCACCTACGACGGCATCGACGTCCGGGACATCGCCAAGGATTCCCTGCGGCGCTCCCTGGGCATCGTGCTCCAGGACACCCACCTGTTCACCGGCACCATTGCGGACAACATCCGTTTCGGCAAGCTGGACGCAACCCGGGAGGAGATCGTCCAGGCAGCCAGGATTGCCAACGCGGATTCCTTCATCCGGCGCCTGCCCCAGGGCTATGACACCCGGATCACCTCGGACGGCGCCAGCCTGTCCCAAGGCCAGCGGCAGCTGCTGGCCATTGCCCGGGCGGCGGTGGCCGACCCGCCGGTGCTGATCCTGGACGAGGCCACCAGTTCCATCGACACCCGCACCGAGGCCCTGATCGAAAAGGGCATGGACCGGCTGATGGAGGGCCGCACCGTCTTTGTGATTGCACACCGGCTGTCCACCGTCCGCAACGCCAACGCCATCATGGTGCTGGAGCACGGCCAGATCGTCGAGCGCGGCGACCACGAAGACCTCCTGGCCCAAAAGGGCGAATACTACCAGCTCTACAACGGCATGTTCGAACTCTCCTAACCTACTTTTCTGGAAGAAAAGTAAGCAAAAGACTTTTCAACTGGTACCACCGACTGAGTAGTCCTCACAAGGCCCCGCCGGCGACAAACTCCTGCTCTCTTGATCAGGCTCCCGGCCTGCGGCCCTGTGAGTCCAACGTTTCGTCTCACCTGATTCTATTTCACCCGATGATAAAAAAATTCTCGTTCCGCTTGGGACGGGGATTTTTTATGCCTGGGGATCTTGGGGTGCGCGGTCCCTTTCTCGTGACCGTTACGCCCCACGGCAGACCCGGTGGCAGAAGGCAGGCCGCTTCACCGGGAGGATTTATACTCCCGCCCTCCCGCCCACAGCGGTAACCCCGCGGCTGCGCCGCCGCCCCTTGACAGGGGCTCTGAACCTACAAGTTCTCCTTCTAGATACCCCGCAGCCCAGAACGAGAGGGAAGCAGTCTCCGCCCCCGGGGACCTTTTTCCTCTATTGGCATTGTCTCACCTAGAGATGCCGCGCAGCGTAACTCTAGAAGGGAGCAGCCATCGGTACCGAGCCCCGGTAGGGGCGCGGCCGCAGGCCGGGGGGTTACCGCTGTGGGCGGGTGGCTGCGCAGCCGAAGATGCAGCGAGGCGGAGCAGGGGCAGCGGTCTGCTTTTTGCAAGCGGGCCACGTCCCGCGCCGCAAAAGCAGGGCACCGCAACCCGGACTGGGTAAAAATAATCCCCCAGATAGAGTGGCAAAGTCTCCGCCACCGTATCCGCCGTGCGGCGCAGCAGTTCTACAGAAGTTTGCGGAGCCCCCAGGACGTCTCGTGGGAGCATACAGCGACCACAGGTATAGGATCAGAGCAGCGTTTCAAAGGCCGTTAAGAAAAATGCCGCCGCCGTTTTAGAGTGTTCGCGGTTTTAACGGGCCAGGTGTATCTGCATTTTTTAGGCAAACACAGCGACCGCGTCCAGTGGACGAAACAGGGAGCTGTGTTTGGCGCAGCGCTCCGGTTTTTGCAA